>DSDH01000463.1 GCA_011055475.1 Phycisphaerales bacterium
AGCCCTGTCCCTGGCTGTCAGGCATGCCGTTGGGCCCATGGACACGCCGAGGGCCCGTCCCTCCATTTGGAGTTGTGGGCAACACGCGAGCCGGGTGGCCTGTGGCCATGCACATCTGCCGGAGGCCCTCTGCGCCCCTGCGAAGCCCGTTTTTTCATTTGACGGGCGGTTCTGATCGTGTAGGATGACGCGACTCCGGACCGATCGAAAGCTCAAGGACAGCCTGAACAGGGAGGCGATACGTGGCATACAGATGCGTGGTGCTGGTCAAGCAGGTGCCGGATACCAAGCGGATCACGGGCCAGGCGATGAACGAAGACGGCACGGTGAACCGTGCGGCGCTTCCGGCGATTTTTAATCCGGAAGACCTGAACGCCTTGGAGTTGGCGCTGCAGATCAAGGACCGATACGGCGGTCATATCACGGTGCTCACCATGGGCCTGCCGACGGCGGCGCAGGTGCTTCGCGAGGCCCTGTACCGCGGGGCGGATGAGGCGATTCTGATTACGGATCGACGCTGTGCGGCCAGCGACACGCTGGCGACAAGCTACATCCTGAGCTGCGCGGTGCGGAAGCTGGATTACGATCTGGTGCTGTGTGGCCGCCAGGCGATCGACGGCGATACCGCCCAGGTGGGGCCGCAGACGGCCGAAAAGTTGGGTTTGCCGCAGATCACATACGTCGAGGAGCTGATCTCGCTGGACGGCGACGTAATCACGGCGCGGCGGAATATCGGCAACGGCTGGCAGGAGGTGCGGGCCCGGCTGCCGATCCTGCTGACGGTGATCGACGAGGCCAACGAGCCGCGGATCGCCTCGGCCAAGCGGCTGATGAAGTACAAGAAGGCGAAGGTTCCGGCCGAGTGCGGTGACAAAACAGAGATGAAGGCCCTCGAGGATCGGGGCCTGTTGATCGGCCAGTGGGACCTGGATGCGCTGGAGGCCGATTTGGCCTGGTGCGGCCGCGAGGGGTCGCCCACCAAGGTGCATCGCATTCAGAGCGTGGTGCTGACGGCCAGGGAGACGCGACAGGTCGAGCCGACCCAGGAGGGGATCAATACGCTGGTGCACACGCTGATCGAGGATCACACGATAGGCTGAGTCGGCCGAGGGGGGGCCGACGCAGAAAGGAATCGGACGCATGATCGAGGTGAACACTGCGGGAGAGGTTTGGGTCTTCGCCGAGCAGCACGCCGGCGCGATCGAGGACACGTCGCTGGAGCTCCTGGGCAAGGGCCGGGAGCTGGCCGACACGCTGGGCGTGCCGCTGGGGGCGGTGCTCGCGGGCGACGGCTGTGCGGACCTGGCGGATCGGCTGGGCCACTACGGGGCGGACCGCGTGTACCTGGTCGAGGACCCGCTGCTGGAGCACTACCAGCCGACGTCGTACGCCAAGGTGCTGGACACGCTGATTACGCGGCACAGGCCGCAGATTGTATTGTACGGGGCGACCCCCTGTGGCCGCGACCTGGCGCCGCGGGTGGCCAGTGCGATCAAGGCCGGTCTGACGGCGGATTGCACGGACTTGCAGATCGGCGACCACACGGTCGGCAAGACGGGCAAGGTCTACAAGAACCTGCTGTTTCAGATTCGGCCCGCCTTCGGCGGCAATATCATCGCGACGATCATCAACTTCGACCGTTGGCCGCAGATGGCGACCGTCCGCGAAGGGGTGATGCCGATGCCCCAGCCCGATGCCTCGCACAAGGCCCAGATCGTCCGTGAGAAGGTGAGCCTGGGGCACGAGGACCTGGCGCTGGAGATCCTGCGGGAAGAGCGGACCGAGCGCAAGGTGAACCTCAAGGCCTCGCGGATCATCGTGGCCGGCGGCGCCGGCGTGGGCAGCCGCGAGAACTTCAAGCAGGTCTGGGACCTGGCGCATTGCCTGGGCGGGGCGGTCGGCGGGACGCGGGCCGCGGTGGACCTGGGCTTCGTGGATCGCGACCACCAGGTCGGTCAGACGGGCACGACCGTGCGGCCGAGCCTGTACATCGCCGTGGGCATCAGCGGCGCGATTCAACATCAGGCGGGCATGAGCGAGAGCCAGAAGATCATCGCGATCAACAACGATCCGGAGGCGCCGATCTTCCAGGTCGCCCACTACAAGATCGTCGGCGACCTGAACGAGGTGGTGCCCATGATGATCCGGGCGGTCAAGGGCAAGGCCTGAGCCTCGCGAAGCCACCCGGTCCTGGGCGAGTGCCGGGCGGGTCGGGCGTGATGTGGAAAAACCCTGCATACGAGGGATCGAGAAATGGCGAACTTTTACCGGGACAACGAGGACATCCAGTTCCTGCTGGACCACATCGACCTGGCCGAGATCGCGCGGCTCCAGGAGGAGGACTTCGCCTTTGCGGCCGAGTACGAATGCGCGCCGGCGGATGCGGCCGAGGCGGTGGCGAACTACAAGCTCGTGCTGGATGCCGTCGGGCAGTTGTGCGGCGACTTCATCGCCCCGCGCAGCGAGCAGATCGACCAGGAGGGCAATATCCTGTGCGAGGACGGCAGGGTGCAATACGCCAAGGGCATCGCCGAGTGCCTCGACGCCCTGGCCAAGGCGGACGTGATGGGGTTCACGCTGCCGCATCGGTTCGGCGGGCTGAATTTCCCGAACCTGGTGTACACGGTGGCGACGGAGATGGTCTCGCGGGCCGATGCGCCGCTGATGAATATCTTCGGATTGCAGGGCATCGCCGAGACGATCAACGCCTTTGCTTCGGACGACATCAAGGCCGACTACCTGCCGCGGTTCGCCGCCGGCGAAGTGACCGGGGCGATGGTGCTTACCGAGCCCGATGCCGGGTCGGATCTCCAGGCGGTCAAGGTGCGGGCCTTCCAGGATGATGAGGGCAACTGGTACCTGCGCGGGGTCAAACGCTTCATCACCAACGGTTGCGGGGAGGTGCTGCTGGTGATGGCGCGAAGCGAGCCGGATCGCAGCGGCGGCCTGGGGCTGAGCCTGTTCGTGTGCGACCGCGGGCCGACCGTGCACGTGCGGCGGCTGGAGGACAAGCTCGGGATTCACGGCTCGCCGACGTGCGAGCTGTTTTTCGACAACACGCCCTGTCGGCTGATCGGCGAGCGGCAGCGCGGGCTGGTGACCTACGTCATGGCCCTGATGAACGGGGCGCGGATCGGGATCGCCGCCCAGTCGATGGGCATTGCCGAGGCGGCGTACCGGGTGGCGCGGGACTACGCGGCCAGCCGCGAGCAGTTCGGCGGACCGATCGAGCGGCTGCCGGCCGTGCGGGACATGGTGATCGAGATGAAGCTGGCCATCGAGGCCGGCCGCGCGCTGCTGTATGAAACCTGCCGCGCGGTGGACACGGAGCTGGGGACTCTCAAACGCATGGAGCGCGGCGGGTTCGACAAGGCTGAGGCCAAGGAGCTCAAGGACCGATCCCGCAAAAGCAAGCGGCTGACGACGATGCTTACGCCGATGAGCAAGTACTATTGCTCGGAGATGTGCAACCGCGTCGCCTATGATGCGATTCAGGTCCTCGGGGGCAGCGGGTACATGAAGGACTATCCGTGCGAGCGGTACGCGCGGGATGCGCGGATCACGACGATCTACGAGGGGACGAGCCAGTTGCAGGTGGTCGCGGCGGTGCGCGGCGTATGCGGGGGCACGGTGCAGAAGTACCTGGCGGACCTGGCGGGGCGTCCGTACGACCCGGCCATAGCGGACCTGCTGGAGGTCCTCGCTGAGGGGACGGCGCACCTTGACCGGGCGATCGCATTTGTCAAAGAGGCCGGCGTGGACTACATGGACCTGTACGGGCGCGACCTGGTGGATATGGCGATTGACCTGATCATCGGGTATCTGTTCTGCGACCAGGCCAGTACAAAGGTGGCCCGGCCCGTGCCCGTGGCCGGGAGTGGCGACGGGGGCAAGACGATCTCGATGAAGCAACGCAAGGCGATGGTCGCACGGCGGTTTATCACGCACAATCGCCCCCGGATCGCGGCGATGGCCGAACGCATCTGCGGCGGGGACAAGTCCACGTTCCGCGAATACGAGATTCTGGCCGGCCCGGTGCCGCAAGAGGTCTGACTCACACGGGGTGCCAATGGCTTTACAGGCGGTGATATTCGATTTCGATGGGGTCCTGGTCGACTCCGAGCCGGTCCACTGCCGGGCGTTTCTGGACGTGGTGGGGCGGTACGATATCGGCCTGACCGAAGAGCAGTACTACGCCAAGTACTTGGGCTATACGGATGCCGAGTGCGTCCGGGCCCTCAGTCGCGACTTTGGCGTGGACTTGTCCGGATCGCGGGGCGAGGCGCTGCTGGCCGAAAAGACGGTCCGGTTTGAGGCCCTGGCGCGGGGGAACAATTGGCTGATCGATGGGGCCGAAGAGCTCGTGCGGACGCTGGCTTCGAAGGATGTTCACATGGCGATCTGTTCAGGCGCGCTGCGCAGCGACATCGCGCTGATGCTGGAGGGCACCGGGCTGCTGTCGTGTTTCGAGGTGGTGGTCACCGCGGACGACGTGGATCGGGGCAAGCCCGATCCGGAGGCCTTCGTTCTGTGTGTGGAGCGGCTGCGAGCCCTGGACGAGGCGGTACGGCCGGAGGGGTGCGTGGTCATTGAAGATTCGCACTGGGGGCTGGAGGCCGCGCGGGCGGCGGGGCTTCGGCGGGTGGCGGTCGCCCATACGTATGCCCAGACCCGACTGGAGCCCAAGGCCGATCGGGTGGTCCGGAAAGTAGGCGATCTTTCCTGGGAATTGCTGGTCGAAGTCGTAGGCTGATCGTCCCGTTTGGCCAGGTGTCGCGGTTTCTCCTAATG
>DSDH01000355.1 GCA_011055475.1 Phycisphaerales bacterium
GCCGAGGCGCCCCCGCCGGCCGCCGCGCCGGCTCAAGATGGGATGGTGGTGCGAAAGCTCTACGAGCAGGCGCGGGGAACGCCACTACTTGCGGGCGCGGCTGTACGCTCCAAGGAAGTCATCAAGGAGGGCCTCAGCGAATACTTCCTGTACACGATTGAGGGCACCGAGACGATCCCGACGGGTTGGTCCAAGCGACTGCCAAGCTTCGACGTGACCGACATCCCCGTGGTGAACCTCTATAAGCACGATGAGCAGCGCTTCGGGCGGGCCGTCGTGCGGTATCTGTCGTTCAAGAACGACCAGGCCCACAAGCTGGGCCAGACGCCGATCCCCGGCGGTGTCCTCAAGGTCTATCGGGACCTCGACCCGCAGCACCATCTGGCCTACGTGGGCCAGTCCGGCTTCAAGTATATCCCGGTCGATGAGGACGTGGAGCTGAATCTGGGCGGCGTGTCGGACGTGATCGTCGAGCCCAAGCTCATGGACGAGGCGACCGAGAATCACCGGTTTGACTCGAAGGGTAATATTTCCGGGTGGGACGAGGTCCGCACCTGGCGGATCGAGCTGCGCAACACGCGGGACCTGGCGATCAAGGTGGAAATCTACCGGCACTTCCCCACGCCCTACTGGACGCTGGACAATCGCGGCCTTCAGGGGACCTACGAAAAGGAGGACCTGGACTCGGTGAAGTATACCTATACCCTGGAGCCCCGCTCCAAAACGCAGTTTGAATACGTGCTTCGCACGTACCACGGCGTCCGCCAGCAGGATGCCCGGTTGCGTTGATGCGACACACTGCGATACCGGCTGTCCGTCCGGGAGCGACATTGGGCCCCGGGCGGGCGGCCGGTTTTCCTTGGGCCGGCGGCGTTAAGTCCCCGGCCGGGCACGCCGAAATACCCGGTGCGATGCTCCTGCCGTGCGCGGGGTCCGATAAACCTGGGTATAGACGACCGAGGGCAGACAATGGCGCCGAGTCCAACCCTGCAGACCACACGGGCCGCTGTGGACGTCCTGTTCGTGACCAATCAGGGCGTGATTCCACAGGCGGTCACCCGATTCCTCGCAGAACGGGGATACGCCTGGGACCGGCTTGGCACCGACACGTTCGTCGAGGGCGTTGCGGCGTTTGAGGCCGTCGGCACGGTGGTTGTGGACACGACGGAGATGGCCCTGGAGACGGCCGGACCGATCCTGCAGATGCTCAAACGGCTCGAGCAGGACCACGTCGCGGCGATCCTGCTGAACGACGCCGTGGGCTTCCCCTTCTCGCAGTACAAGCTGGCCACGCTGCTGCAATCGGCGTCGCTGGAGGAAATCGCCGGCCGAATCGAGACGAATATCGCCTATCGCAACAGCCTTCGGGGTCAAAGGTCCGCCACGCGGTCCGGACCGACGGGACTCGGCACGGATACGCTCGAACAATTGAAGATGGCCGGTGAGGTGCAGCGCAGCTTCCTGCCGCATCGGCTGCCCGACAGCGACCGGCTGCGGTGGGCGGTGTTGTTTCGCCCGGCCGAGTGGGTCAGCGGCGACATCTATGACGTCCAGCGGCTGGATGAACAGCATATCGGGTTCTATATCGCCGACGCCGTGGGGCATTCGATGCCGGCGGCGCTGCTGACGATGTTCCTCAAGCACGCCATCATCCTGCGTGAGACACGGGACAACGACTATCGCCTCTTCCCGCCGGTGGAGGTGCTTCGCCAGGCCAACGACCGCATGGCCGCCCAGGAGTTGGCCGGCTGCCTGTTCGCCACCTGCTGCTACGGCCTGCTGAACTTTCGCACGCTCCAACTGACGTTTGCCCGGGCCGGCCACCCCTACCCCATCCTGATCCGTCCCGGTCAGGAACCGCAACAACTGGAGTGCCGCGGCGGGCTGCTCGGTGTATTCCCCCAGGCGGATTTCCAGCAGCGGAGCGTGCAACTGGCTTCGGGGGACAAGGTGCTGCTGACCTCCGATGGGTGCGAGCCGCTGGTGGGTTCGTGCGACGCGGAGGGACGGTTTCGGTTCACCGAGGCCTTCTGCTCGCTGACGGACCTGGGGATCGAGGAGTTCATGGAGCGGTTTGACCACATGGCCGAAACCCACACGGGCCCCGCCCACGAGCGGGATGACATGAGCGCCGTCGGGCTGGAAGTCTTGTAGGCCATGGCGCCGCCGGCCATCCGGCTGATTTCAGGCGGCATTTGACAGAAGGCCCGCCGTCCGTATAATGGAGCATGGATCGGAGGGGTTGGAGTGGCGCCATGCGGCTTATAGTGCGGCAATCTGATGGTGACGTCCGGGAGCTGGCCTTCGACAAGGGGCCCATCTACATCGGTCGCCAGATGGGCAGCACGCTTGCGATCCCGGACTTGCAGGTCTCCCGCCAGCACGCCGTGTTATTCACCAACCAGGATGGGCAATGGATTCTGGAGGACCTCGATTCCACCAACAAGACCTACCTGAACGACACCGCAATTCATAAGAGCCGCGTCAAGGACGACGACACGATCCGTATCGGGGGCACGACGATTGAAGTGCATCTGGAGCCGGTGGCCGCCGAGGCCGAATCCCCGATTGAGACGACCGAGCCGCCCGCGGCCGAACCAGCCCCGTCCGGCGAGCCGGCGGCGGAGGACCGGCCCGTTGAGCCTCTCGTCGCCGAAACGCCCGCGGAGGAGGCCGCCGAACCGGTTATCGAGGCGGCCGAAGAGCCGGCCGTGCACATGCAGGACACGATGGTGGCCGTGCATCACGATATCGTGACCATTCATCGGACCCTTGACGCCAAGAAGGGGGAGCCGATCCAGATGCCGGCGAGGCGGTTCGCCGACCTGGACCGTGCGGCGGCGAGCTTCTGCCGGGTGCGGGACCTGCGGCAACTGCACCGCGCGATTCTGGAGATGATGGTCCGCCAACTGCACGCCTACCATGCGTGGGCGGCGATCCGTAAGAGCCCCGATGAGCCCATGGCCATCGAGGGCGGTCGAGACGTGGCTACGGTCGCCGTGAAGCGGCAGGATCTCGTCATGCAACAAGCCGTTGCCGAGGCCCTGGACAAGGGGACCTACCAGCTCATACCCCAGTTGCCCCGGCAGATCAGCAAGGGCAAGATCCGCTCGGTTATTGTCGCGCCGGTACTGCGGGACAGCGGCTGCTTCGGCGTTCTCTACGCCGAGAACAGCACGGACCACGAGCACTACACCCGCGAGGACCTGGACTATCTGATCCTGCTGTCGATCCTCGTGGCCGCGGTGGTCGAAAAGGTCTGAGCTTACCGTCGGCTGTAGCGACCCATCAATTCACCCTGGGCCAGGATGTGGCCCCGCATCGCACGGTCGA
The DNA here is from genome assembly GCA_011055475.1 of Phycisphaerales bacterium. Lineage (GTDB taxonomy): Bacteria > Planctomycetota > Phycisphaerae > Sedimentisphaerales > Anaerohalosphaeraceae > DSDH01. Next base: position 3,334 of record DSDH01000355.1, read on the forward strand.
CTTCGTGCCGGGTCGCCCCGGCGGGCAGATCCAGCCGAGTGTCCAGGGCATAGACGCGGAAGAAGTAGCGGTGCACGCCGCTGGGCGGTGCGGGCCCCCCGTAGCCGATCCGGCCGAAGTCCGTCGTGCCTTGGGCGGCGCCGTTGTTGAGCGTCTCGACCGGCGGGACGTCGGCGGGCAACGCATCGGTCTCGGGCGGCAGGTTATAGATCACCCAGTGGACCCACGTGCCCATGGGGGCATCGGGATCGTCGGCGATCACGGTGATCGACGCCGTTTCCGGCGGCACCTTCGACCACTCCAGCGGCGGCGAGATATCGGCTCCATCGGCCGTGAACCGCGGGGGGATCATCTGCCCCTCTTCGAAGGCCGGGCTGCGAACGGTCAGTGTTTCCATAATTTCTATCCTTTCCGTTACGGGGTCAGTCCCTGCCGAAGTACCCGAGCGAGCGCATTGAGCACATCGGTGCTGAAGTAGAGGATGGACAGCAACGTGATGATCCACATGGCCGGTCGCACCTTGTGCGGGCGACCGGAGAGGACCTGCAACAGCGTGTAGCTGATGAAACCGAACGCCAGTCCCGTGCTGATCGAGTAGCTCAGCGCGATCATCACCAGGACCAGGAACGCCGGCAGCCCCGTCCGCAGGTCCGTGAAGTCGATACGGGTCACGTTCTTCATCATGAACAGGCCGACCATGATGAGCGCCGGCGCGGTGGCATACTGGGGCACGACGGCGACGACCGGCCAGAACGGCACGGCCAGCAGAAACAGCACGCCCGTCACGACCGCCGTCAGACCGGTCCGTCCCCCCTGCTCGATGCCCGCGGCCGACTCGATGTAGCTGGTGGTCGTGCTGGTCCCGCACACCGCGCCGAACATGGTGGCCACGGCATCCAGACCGAGCAGGCGGTCGATCGCGCGGATCGACCCATCGGGCCGGACCATGTCGGCCTCGGGGGCGACGGCCAGGAGCGTGCCCACGCTGTCGAACATGTCGATGAACATGAGCGTGAACACGCTCGAGAGCATCCCCCACCGCAGGGCGCCGAGAATATCCAGCTTCAGGGCCACGTCGAGCACGTTGGTGTGCAGCGAGACGTACTGCTGGGGCCGCGTGACGCCGGGATCGAACAGGACCGCCAGAACCGTGGCGACAGCGATGCCGACCAGCAGCGAGCCGGGCACCTTGAGCAATTCCAGGGCGACCATGATCAACAGGCCGCCCAGGCCGATCAGGATGGTCTTGCTCAGCGGGGCCGCCTGGACGAGTGTGGCCGGCGAATCGACGACCAGACCCAGATTCTGCAGGCCGATGAAGGTGATGAACAGACCGATGCCGACGGAGATGCCCGCGATCAGCGAGGGCGGGATGGCCTCGACGAGCCTCCGGCGAAGGCCCAGCAGGGTCAGGATCAGAAAGAACAGGCCTGATACGAAGAC
>DSDH01000057.1 GCA_011055475.1 Phycisphaerales bacterium
TACCAACGGCGTCGAGTACCTCCACGGCAGCAAGGCCAACGATGCCCAGTCCCTTCCCGAACCGACGGTCATCACCGTGGGGTACGGTGTCGCCACGATCCAGCAGGCCATCGACAACAGCATCCACGACGACCTGATCGAGGTCCCCCCCGGCGTGTACAACGAGGCCGTGGACTTCAAGGGCAAGCGCATCATCGTCAGTAACCTCTCCGCGGCGTACGGTTACTGGAGTCTCGTGGAGCAGACGGTGATTGACGCCAGCGGTCTGTCCGGCCCGGCGGTGACGTTCAGTGAGGGAGATGATCCGAGCGGTCTGTTGTTCGGCGTGGCTGTGCGCGGTGGCACAGTAGGGGTCCTGTGCAATGCCGCCGCAGAGCCTTGGATACTCAACTGCCTGATCACATCCAACGACACCGATGGGGTCCGCGTGATGGCCGGTTCGCCGCGCCTCGCCTCCTCGAAAGTCTTGGGCAACGGGGCCCACGGCATTCACATCAGCGGGGGGCAGGCCCAAGTCCTGAATAACTGGATCGATGGGAATGCGGGTGACGGTATCCATGTGGCCGAGACGATGAGCGAGCCGGGTGTTGAAATCCGCAACAACACGATTACGAACAATGGGACCATCGGCATACGATCCGACGCCGAAGTGAGTCCGGCCGTCAGCAACTGCATTCTGTGGGGCAACGACGTCAATGATCTGCAGGGTTGCGACGCGACGTACAGTTGCATCGAGCGGGGCCATTTGGGCGAGGGCAACATCGCGGCTGATCCCCGACTGATCGACCTGGGCTATGGCTCATACATCCTCGATCCCAATTCCCCCTGCATCGACGCCGGCGGCCCCAGCGACGTCGGCGAGGGGGAACTGGACCTGGAAGCCCGTCCGCGCCTCTTCGGCGTCACCGTGGATATCGGCGCGTGCGAGTTCAGTCCGACCGCGATGGCCGATCGTCGTCTGCCGTACATGACCTCCTTCGAGGGCTGCCAGGGTTACACCTACTGGAAGTTCTGGGGCGATCTGCGGGGCCAGGATGGCTGGAGGGTCCCGGATGGTCGCGCGTGGGTGTATGGCTACGTGGACTATACGACGGAGGATTGGCTGGGTCGGCATCCCATCGTGCAGGCGGCATTCATTGATGCCAACTCCATCGTGTCGCGCACGTTCGTCAGCGTGGGGCAACACCACCGGCATGTCCGTTGTACGATCTCCCCCTGGTATGGGGCCGAGGTGCGGGTTGTCAACGGCGACAACACCATCGCGGCGGTCCGATTCGGCAGCGACCGGGACCTGTACGTGTATAACAACGGGCAGTTTGAGGACACCGGAGACACGTGGTACTACCCGGGCTGTCAGTACTGGTCGTCTCCGGACATGCCGTGGGGCCGGGAACTGCATCTGGTGCTGGATTACGGCACCAACAGTTACAAGGTATACTACGGCGGCCAACATGTCGCCGATGCCGATTTCGCTCAGCCGTTCAGCACCCTCACGGAGTTTGAGGTTCGTTCGGGCTATGGGTTTATCGGTCTGGATCGTGTCTCGATCAGCGATGAGCCGCTGGGGGATCTTCAGCTCTCGATCACCCAGCCCTGCGCCTGTGAGGATGATGAGATCGAGGGACGGATCGCCGTCAAGGGCAAGCTCTGGTGGGATCGACTGGGTCTGTATCAGTTGGCCTATTGCCCGGCCAGTTGGATTGAACGCGAAGAGGACCTCCTCGACCAGTGGCGATGGACGATTTTCGATACGGGGGACAATGTCGTTCCCAGTGGCGGCACGTTGGGCTACTGGGACACGACGGCCATCCCCAATGGCTACTACTATCTCGGCGTCATCGTCTACAGTGACAGCGGTGTCGCGTCCATCCACGTTCTTACGAAGGAGCTTTATTATCACGGACAACTGATCTATGCGGACTGGGCCCCGGTGGCGGTCAGCGGAGAGCTCAAGAGCGGCGCGTTTGCCCACCGGGAAGCGCCCGACGTCGCCGCCCCCTGGCCGGGACAGTTCCCCTTCGAGTTGACCCGAAGCTACAACAGCATGAACCGCTTCCAGGAGGGTCCGTTCGGCCTCGGATGGACCCATAACTGGGACGTGTACCTCGTCGAGGATACGCGGTTTCATTACCACCGCACACATGATACGGGAGCGGCGTTGTGGGCGGCCCACGACGGGGGAGATATCGGCCTGGGGCAGGTCTATGTGCGTTATCCCGATGGATCGAGCAAGCTGTTTGTCTGCAAGGAAGCACCTGATAACGAGGGCCGGATTTCTCCCGCGAAGTATGTTCCGCGTGCCACCGAGGATACCAGTGGCGAATACCTCCTGCGGACAACGACGGTCTCGGCGAGTGACCGGTTGGAGTCCATCCGTTACACGCTCTACACGCGGGACGGTACTGAACTGGTATTCGAGACCGGCTCTTTGGTGGACCAGGACATCACCCCTCCACTATCGGGCGGGGGCGCGGTCGACTGGGCGGCCAAGGCGACGCTCAAACGAATGGAAGACCGGTTCGGCAATGCCGTCGACCTCACGTGGAATCAGAACCACACGCTCGTCACACAGATCAGTAATGGTCGGCACGCGATCCTTTTCGACCCGGATGCCAACGATCACTATCAACGGGTGCGCCTCTACCGCGTCGCCGACGTCAATGAGCCCGCCCAACTGCTACAGACGGTCGAGTATGGCGTTGATTATGACTGTCTGCGCACGGTATCCCGTCCGGGCAAAGGCGTTGACGGGGCCGGTCGCATGGGGTCGGGCACGACGGAGCACGTAACGGGCTATGGGTACTACTATGCCGGACAACTGATCAACATTGAATACGACTATCATGGGTTGTCCTATGCACCGGACATAGAGATCCTCTACGACGAGGCTGGACGCATGGTCTGGCGGCGGGACTACCTGAGTGCGGACCAGGGAACGGATACGGAGTACGACTACAGCTACTATCACCCGTTTCCGAATGCCCCCACCCAGGAACAACGCGAGCTGTCCTACCTGGTCACAACCCGGACGGTCTATGATAGCGCGTTCCATGACCTCCTCTACTACGACGACTTGACGGGGATCGAACCCCTGCATCGGGTGATCGCCGTCTATGACGACAAGGGCAACCGGGTCGGGCACTATCCGCGGCCGTTTGACGTCCTGCCCGTAACGGATGTCAACAGCATCTTCACCTACGCCCCCAGCGGCCGGTTGTCCAGCAGCGAAACCACGGAACGCTTTGACGGCTACGCCCGCCGCACGTGGCGGGCCTATGACCTGGCCACGGGTGACGTGACCGAGGAGCGCGTCTATATCGACCCGACGCATTACGCCGCCACGGAATACGCCTATCACTCCGTTTACCCGTTCCCGGTCCGCCAGACCTCCTGGCAGGACTACAACAAGACCGGTCGCAAGATCGAGACGCTCTTCTTCTACGGCCTGGCCGACGGCACGATCGACCCCAACGATGAGGCCGCGAACAAGTATCTCGTGGGCCAGGAGGTCTTTCTCGATGATGCCGGATCGAGCGACCCGAATGACTGGCGATTTGCCCAAACCACCTATACCTACTACGACAACGGTCGGGTTCGCACGGTGACCGATCCCGACGGATTCGTCACGCTCTACGGCTATGATGAGTACGGCAATCAGGCCGAAGTGTGGATCGGCACGACCGATCCCTTCAGCGGGCCGCCGGATCAGCGCATCCGTTACGATGCGCTGGGCCGGGCGGTACTGAGCACCAACCGCCGGGGGGCCGTAACGCTCAGCCAGTATGACGATTTCGGCCGGTTGTGCCGTGAGCTTCGTTATGAGGACCCGAATGCCGTGCTGATCACCTACGCCGACTTTGTGCCCAGCCGCTACTTTGACCCCAACAGCAGCCCCGATCCGAACGCCGTCGGGCCTTACGATCCGAATGAGGTGACGCTGGCGGACTATGGCCCGCTCACGCCGGTCGCGGCGGTGTACTACGGCTATGACGCGAAGGGGCGCCGGACGTATGAGCGCAAGGCCACGGGCGGGACGGTCGTCACCACGTACACCCGCAACGGCCTGCTCGAGACCGTCACCTACGATGATGGCAGCCTGATCCAGTACGGCTATACCGGCACGGGGCAGAAACGCTGGGAGGGGTACGATCTCGACGGGGACGGCTTTGACTGGGACGTGAGCACCTGGTACGACCTCTTGGATCGTCCGACGGAGGAGGTGTACTGGGCGGCGGCGGACAGCGACGCCTGGCTGCGCGGCCGCTGGCGGGCCTACTGGGGCAGCGGGCAGACGGCCCTGGAGCTGGATTACGGGCCGGGCGATTGGACAAGCGGATGCGACGATGAGCGGGTCATCTTCCACGAGTACGACATCCTCGGTCGGCCCGTGCGACGGGTGGTCGATCCCAACGACGGCGGCCTGCAGCTGGCCACCGAGTACGCCTATGATGCGGCGGGCAACCGCATCCGCACGACCGACCCGAAGGGCCGGCACATCCACGTCGGCTACGACAACGCCAACCGGGCGATCTGGCAGAGTTTTGCCACCGAGGTCACCGACCCGAACCTGGTCGATGTCCGCAGCCGGACCTGCTACCATCCCAACGGCAGGATCTCGGCCAAGCTGGCCTACGATTACGATGGGTTGCTGCTGGCGCGGAGCGATTTTGCGTATGACGATCATGGCCGGGTGAGACAGGTCGTCGAATGGATTACGGCGGCACCCGACCCCAACGAGTGCGCCGTCACCGAGTACGCCTACAGCGA
>DSDH01000010.1 GCA_011055475.1 Phycisphaerales bacterium
CGAGGCCACGCACTACGACCGCCAGCAGTGTATCGAACGCTCGCCCATACTCACCGCGGCCATCCGCGAGATGGGCGTGGGCGACTACGTCCGCCAGGCGTTCCAGACCGCCCGCCGCGCCAACCCCGATGCGACGCTGCTCATCAACGACTACCGCACCGATCCGGCCTACGCCGACACGGTCATCAAGGAGCTCACCGACGCCGACGGCAAGCCGCTGTACGACGTGATCGGCATCCAGTCGCACATGCACGGCGGCTACTGGGGCGCCAAACGCACCTGGGACGTATGCGAGACATTCGCCCGGTTCGGCAAACCGCTGCACTTCACCGAGGTGACGGTTGTCTCCGGGCCGCGCACCGATGCGGGCTGGAAGACCACACCCGACGGCGAGGTCCGCCAGGCCCGCCAGGTCGCCGAGTTCTACACGGTGCTCTTCTCGCATCCGGCCGTCGAGGCGATCACGTGGTGGGACTTCTCCGATCAAAGCGCCTGGCAGGGGGCCCCCGCGGGCTTCCTGCGCGATGACATGAGCCCCAAGCCCGTGTATGATGAACTCATGAAGCGGATCAAGGGGCAGTGGTGGACCCGGACAACCGTCCGCACGGGCGACGGCGGCATGGCCGGCTTTCGCGGCTTCCTGGGCGACTACACGATCACGGTCGACGATGGCCGAAAGACGCGCTCCGGCACGTTCACGCTCGACAAGACCACAACGGGTCCGGTCGAGGTGCGGATGGAGTAGCCCAGGCGGCCGTTGGTCTTTGATTCCGGGCGACGCATCGTGGAGTGCCTGATGGTGAACCGCAGCCGTACAAGGTGCAGCATGCAGCAGCAACGGGGCAGAGCAGTCTTTCATCGGATGCTCGGCGTGTTCATGGTCCTGACTTGCGCCCTCTCCGCTCAAGCCGCCGACTCCCGGTCCTGGCCCCAGGCCGTCGTCGCCTGGCGTGGCGAGCTGGCCTCGATGAACCCGGATGAGCGGGCCGAGCACACCGCCCGCATCTGGGAATACATGGAACAGCAGTGGCCGGTCGAGTGGGACTGGATCCTGCAAGATGCGGACAAGGACACGTTTAACCGGTATCTGACGGGCGGCGAATCCGACCTGCCGAGCCGCCTGACCGCCGCCGCCCTGACCGAGCTATCGTCCGCGCCGGAGACGCCGGGGAGTGAACCGGATTCCGATAGTGTGCTCGGTCAGTGGCAACGATACATCCAGGCCTGTCGACACCGCCGGGCCGAGCGATTGCAGGCCTTGAGCAAGCACCCGCGCATCATCTTCGCCAAGCACTACAATCTCGGCGGCTCGCATTACGCCTACACTGAGGGCCAGTCCGACGCCCAGTCCGAGCGGCACTTCCGGCCCGGCTCGGCGTTGTGCCTGCTCGAGCTGGATGGCGGCGATATCCGCGTCCGCACGCTCCTGGACGATCCCCATGGCGTGATCCGCGATCCGGATGTGTCCTACGATGGCCGGTCGATCCTCTTCGCCTGGAAGAAGTTCGACTACGAGGACGATTACCACCTGTACGAGATGGACGTCGCCTCCGGCCGCATCCGCCAGATCACCGACGGCCTGGGCTTCGCCGATTACGAAGGGGTCTACCTGCCCAACGGCGACCTGCTGTTCAACAGCACGCGCTGCGTCCAGACGGTCGACTGCTGGTGGACGGAGGTCAGCAACCTGTACACCTGCGACGCCCAGGGGCGCTACCTGCGGCGGCTGAGCTTTGACCAGGTGCACACGAACTACCCCCAGGTGCTCGACGATGGCCGCGTGGTCTACACCCGCTGGGACTACAACGACCGCGGGCAGATCTTCCCGCAGGGCCTGTTCCAGATGAACGCCGACGGCACCGGCCAGACCGAGTTCTACGGCAACAACTCGTGGTTTCCCACGACCCTGCTGCACGCCCGGCCGATCCCCGGCAGCGGGCAGCTTGTGGCCATCGCCACGGGTCACCATTCGATCCAGACGGGCAAGCTTTGCCGCGTCGATCCTTCGCGGGGGCGACAGGAGGCCGACGGCATCACGCTGCTGGCGCCGGTGCGGCCGGCCGAGGCCGTCCGGATCGACCAGTATGGCCAGGGCGGCGACCTGTTCCAGCATCCGTATCCCCTGGACGCCGAGACATTTCTCGTGGGGTTCTACCCCGGCGCCGCCCGCCATCCTGATGATCGGTACGCCCATTTCCACCAACAACGATTCAAGCTATACCTGATGGATGCCGACGGCCATCGCGAGTTGCTGGCCGCCGATCCGCAGACCTCCTGCCTGCAGCCCGTGCCGCTGGCCCCGCGGTCCGTGCCTCATCTGCGTCCGAGCACGGTGGACTACCGCCAGACGACCGGCACCTACTACGTGCAGGATGTCCATGCGGGGCCCGGTTTGCAGGGGATTGCCCGCGGCACGATCAAGAAGATCCGTGTTGTGGCCCTGGAGTATCGACCGGCGGGCATCGGCGAAAATCGCAACCATGGTCCGGCCGGCGACGCCCTGGCCAGCACACCCATCTCCCATCGACAACGGCAGTTGGGACGTCAAGGTCGTGCTCGGCGACGCCACGGTGCATCCCGATGGCTCGGCCTGTTTCACCGTGCCCGCCCGCACGCCCGTCTACTTCCAGGCCCTGGACGCCGACAACCATGCCGTGCAGACCATGCGGTCGTGGTCCACGCTTCAGCCGGGCGAGACCTTCTCCTGCGTGGGCTGCCATGAACCCAAGAACAGCACGCCCGTGCCCGGCGGGGCGAAGACCCTGGCGATGCAGGCCGGGCCGCAGGACTTGGAGCCCTTCTACGGTCCGCCGCGCGGTTTCAGCTTCGCCAAAGAGATCCAGCCCATCCTGGATCGGCACTGCATCCGCTGCCACGATGGCCGCACCGACCAGGACGGGCACGGCTTCAGCCTGCTGGCGGACGCGGTCATCGATTCCCGGGCCAAACGCCGCTGGTCCCAGGCGTACCTGGCCCTGACGCAAAGCGGCAGGGCCAACCACCTGGTCAACTGGCTCAGCCCTCAATCGGTACCGTCCCTGTTGCCGCCGTATCACGCCGGTGCGGCCAGGAGCGGACTGATCAGGCTGCTGGACGAGGGGCACTACGAGGTCTCGCTCAATGCCGAGCAGCGCGACAAGCTGGCCTGTTGGATCGACCTCTTGGTCCCGTACTGCGGCAGCTACGACGAGGCCCACGCCTGGACCCCGGAGGAACGCGACCGCTATGAGCTCTTCGTCGCCAAGCGCGAGGGCATGGAGGCCGTCGAGCGGGCCAACGTCGCGGCCCTGATCGCCGATACGGACACGGCCGTGTGGGAGCCGATGACCGGTAGCCCGCCGCCGGTCGCCGAGGCCTTCCGGGGCCGACGGGCCCTGCGCATGGACTGTCGCTTCAAGGATACGAAGATCGACCGGGCGAGTTGGGATCGGCCGTTCGAGGAGAACCTGGCGCCGAGCCGCGGCATCGAGTTCTATGTCCATTGCGATGACCTCTCGCCCGTCTCGCACTTCACCTGCTACCTGCGCAGCGGGCAGGGCTGGTACGCCGTGGGCTTCATGCCGGAGGCCGCCGGCGGTTGGCAGCGCATCCGTATCGACAAAAGCGCCGCCAACATGGAGGGCGACCCCGCCGGTTGGCATCGCGTGGACCGGATCCGCCTCAGCGCCTGGCGGGGCGACGACAAGGACACGACCTTCCACGTCGCCGGTCTGCGGGCGTTCGGCGGCGATGCCCGCATCATCGTCGTTCGCAATGATACCGCCGCGGTCGGCCAGCCCGATCAGGCCCGGTCCGTCCGCCAGCACGTCGAGGTGATGGCCCGCCTGCTCGACGAGTTGGGTCTGGAGTACAACGTCCTGTCCGATACGGACCTTCCGCACGCGCCGCCGAGCCGCCGGGCGGTCGTCGTGCTTCCCTACGCGCCGGACCTGCCGGATGAGGCGGTGCGCGAGCTTACGGCGTTCATAAAGGAGGGTGGCAAGATTGTGGCCTGCTACGTCTTGCCCGCCGAGCTTGAGAACCTGGTCAACATCCACGTGGGCCAACATATCCGCCAGGAGTCCGCCGGGCAGTTCACCTCGATCCGTCCGCAGGAGGATGGTCTGCAGGGCATGCCTGATGTCACGGCCCAGGCCTCCTGGAACATTCATCACGCCGTCGGTCTGCGCGGCAAGAGCCGCACCGTCGCCACGTGGTACACCCGGGAGGGCCGCGATACAAACCTGCCGGCCATCGTCGCCGGGCCCAACGCCGTGTTCCTCACCCACGTGCTGCTGCCCGACGACCCGGAGAACAAAAAATGCCTCCTGCTGTCGATGCTGGGGAGCCTGGCGCCCGATTTCTGGTCCACCGCCGCACACCAGGCCATTGACCGGGCCGGTGTCTTCGGCTCGTTCGAGAGCGCTGAGCAGGTCATCAAGGCCATCGGCCCCAGTGCGCCGCAAGCGGCGCAACAAGTGCTCGCCGAGGCGAAGCAGCTTCAGGACACCGCGCGGCGGCACCTCGACGAGGGTCATTACCCGGCGGTGCTGGATGTTGCCGCGCAGCTCAGAGAAAAACTGCTCGATGCGTACTGTCTCTCGCGGACCAGCGAGCCGGAGGAGGTCCGCGCCTTCTGGTGCCACAACGCCTACGGCGTGGAAGGCATGACCTGGGATCAGGCGATTGAGGCCCTCGCCAAGGCCGGCTTTACCGCCGTCATCCCCAATATGCTCTGGGGCGGCGTGGCCTTCTACGAGAGCGACGTCCTGCCCA
>DSDH01000448.1 GCA_011055475.1 Phycisphaerales bacterium
AGGTCGCCGTCTCGTCCAGCCTGGTCAGCAGCAGCGTGCGGCCGTGCGGCGGTGGCAGAGCAGCAACCAGCAGCCCGTGGTAGCGGCGTGTCAACAGCCCAGCCACCGTGCCCGAGGCGTAGCCACCCAGCGCATTGGTCACCAGCCATTCGCGCCGTTCCGCAACCGCCAGATCGCCGCAGATCTCGCGTCCGAAGGATATTGCGGACGGCAACCTTTCAGCTTTGTCTCTCATCATTGCTTTCCTGTCCCCTGAGCGCAATACGGGCATCCGGCGTCCTCGCCCCGTTGGAGCAGGTTGGCGACGAGCGCCGTCCAGCCGGTCTGGTGGCTGGCGCCGATGCCGGCTCCGTTGTCGCCGTGAAAGTACTCGTAGAACAGGATGTGATCGCGCCAATGGGGATCGTCCTGGAAGATCGGCTCGCCCCCGAACACAGGACGGCGCCCCCGGTCTCCCTCGTCCCGCAGAAAGATGTGGCTCAGGCGTTGGGACAGTTCGTCGGCGGCCCGATCGAGGGTCAGCCTGTTACCGGAGCCCTGTGGTACTTCGACTGTGAGCGAGTCGCCATAGTGGTGGTGGTACTTGCGCAGCGCCTCGATCACCAGATAGTTGATCGGAAACCAGATAGGCCCGCGCCAGTTCGAGTTACCGCCGAACAGACCCGAAGTCGACTCGGCGGGTTCGTAGCGTACGGTGTAAGTCTGTTCGCCAACCCGGCAAGTGAACGGGCTGGCCGCATGGACATGGGACAGGGCCCGCAGGCCATAGTCGGACAGAAACTCGGCCGGATCGAACACGCGCGCCAGGATGCGGGCCAACTTGTCACGGCCGACGATGGCCAGTTGATAGTGGCCATGGGCGCCCCTCTCGCGGAACGGGGCGACGTGGGCCGCCAACTGAGGCCGGTACTTGAGGAGCCAGCCCATTCGCCGCCGGAAGCGCGGCAGGTTCTCCAGTTTCTGCGGCTCCAGGGCCTGGACTGCCAGCAGCGGGATCAGTCCCACGAATGAGCGGACTCGGAGGGGCACGAAAGCACCATCCGGCGCATGCAGCACGTCGTAGAAAAAGCCATCCTGGTCATCCCACAGGCTGACCCCCTGGCCGCCCATGTCGTAGAACGCGTCGGCGATGTAGACAAAGTGCTCAAAGAACTTGGTGGCAACGTCTTCGTAGGCCGGTTTGGTGCGGGCCAACTCCAGGGCGATGGTCAGCATATTGAGGCTGTAGAAAGCCATCCAGGCGGTGCCGTCGGCCTGCTCGATGTGGCCGCCGGTGGGCAGCGGCGCACTGCGGTCAAAGACGCCGATGTTGTCCATCCCCAGAAAGCCGCCTTGAAAGACGTTGGGCCGTCCGCATCCTTGCGGTTGACCCACCAGGTAAAATTCAGCAGCAGCTTGTGAAAGACCTTCTCCAGGAAGGCGGTGTCGTTCCGGCCCGTGAGCTGGTAGACCTGCCAGGCAGCCCAGGCATGAACCGGAGGGTTGACGTCGCCCAGCGCCCACTCATAGGCTGCGAGCTGGCCGTTGGGATGCATGTACCACTCGCGCAGCAGCAAAATCAGCTGGCGTTTAGCCCATTCTGGATCAATCAGGGCGATGGACGGGGTATGGAAGGCCAGGTCCCAGGCCGCGTACCAGGGATACTCCCACTTGTCGGGCATGGACAGCACGTCCAGGTTGTACAGGTGTGTCCAGCTGGCATTGCGTCCCTGCTTGCGGACCTCGGGCGGGGCTGGTTGGGCCGGATCGCCCTCCAGCCACAGCTCGACGCTATAGTGGTAGAACTGCTTGCTCCACATCAATCCGGCCAGGGCCTGCCGTTGCACCTGTCGCTCGTCGTCACTCAGGCCGGGGCGCTGGATGGCGGCATAGAACTCGTCGGCTTCGGCGATGCGCCCCTCAAAGACCGAACCAAAGTCGCCAAACGGGTCCTCGTGTGCCGCGTCAGCAAATCGCACGCGCACCGTGAACACCTCGCCGGGTGCCACGATGGCCTGGGAATGCGCGGCGACCTTGGTGCCCACCTGTGCCGGGTTCACCCTATCCATTCGGCTATGCACCACTGCCTCGTGGATGCCATCTTTGACGTAAGGGCTGGCATTGGGTACATTGAACAACCGCTCTGAGTTTGTCTCGTTTTCGGTGAAGAGGAGAGCCGCTGTCCCGTCACTCTCTGCATCGACGTACCACCAGCGCTGGCCCAGGTGGCGATGCCCGGTGAAGACCACGCCCGGGCCGCGTAGTACCGCTTGCTTAGCGGTGATGGCGCGCAGCTCCGGACGTACCCGGTCATAGCCCCACGACCAGTCGTTGCGGTACCACAGATGGGGCAGGACGTGGATGGGCGCCGGTTCCGGCCCGCGATTGACGGCCGAGATCCGGCACAGAATGTCTTCCTGGCCGGCTTTGGCGTACTCGACGAACACGTCAAAATAGCGGCTCTCTGCCAAGACGTCGCGCAGGGCATCTACTAGCTCAAACTCGGGCGCCTCGCGGCCCCGCCGGCGATTTTCCTCCACCAGTCGGGCATACGGATACTCGACCTGAGGGTATTTGTAGAGCATTTTCATGTAGGAGTGGGTGGGCGTGTTGTCTAAGTAAAAATAATACTCTTTGACGTCCTCGCCGTGGTTGCCCTCGTTACCGGTCAGGCCAAAAAGCCGCTCTTTGAGGATCGGATCCCGCTCATTCCACAAACCAACAGCCAGACACAGGTTCTGGAAACGATTGCACACCCCGGCCAGGCCGTCCTCGTTCCAGCGGTAGGCCCGGCTGCGAGCGTGGTCGTGAGGAAAATAGTCCCACGCTTCGCCCGTGGCGCTGTAATCCTCGCGGACGGTGCCCCAGGCCCGCTCGCTGAGGTACGGACCCCACTTTTTCCAGTCGGCGCGCCGGGCTTCAGAATCGGCCAGGCGGCGATGCTCAGCCGTCATAGGTTTCGACACCGCTGGTATCCTCTCTTCCCTGACGGAGCCCAATCGGCTCTGCCCTCAGTCCTTGCTGCTCCAGCGGTCTATGCCCCGTTTTCAGCTCTGGCCATAGACCGGTACCGCCGCCCCGTTGACCGGCCAGGCAGCCTCGGAGGCAAGGAAGAGGATCACGTCGGCGATCGCTTCGGGCGGCACCCAGCGGCTGTGGTCAGCCTTCGGCATCGACTGGCGGTTCTGCGGAGTATCGATGGTGCCCGGTAACACGCAGTTGACGTTGATGTCTGCCTGCCGGAGTTCGGCCGCCAGGCTTTCCACCAGGCGCACCAAGGCGGCCTTCGAGGCACTGTACGCAGCGGCCTTGCTGGCACCTGCCAGGGCAGCACGCGCCGCCACGTGGACGATCTTGCCCGAGCCCTGGGCCAGCATGGTCGGCACGACTGCCCGGCTAAGGACAAAGGCCGTGCGAGCGTTCAGGTTTAGCAGGAAATCCCAAGTATCGACGGGGGTCTCGTGGACGGGCAGGCCGGCCCGGTAGCCGCCCACGGCGTTGGCCAACACGTCGATGCGGCCAAAGCGCTCCAGGGCGCTTTGCACCGCGCGCTCGACCGATTCTGCGTCGGCGGCGTCCACGGAGCCGAGCAGCAGATGGTCAGGCGAGCCGGCCAACTCGGGAAAAAGCTGTGGGAGCCGGTCGGGGGCGCGGTCCAACAACACCAGGTTCGCCCCCGCCGCGTAAAAGGCCCTGGCGATGGCCTGGCCCAGGTTGCCGGATGCGCCGGTGACCAGGACGACGCGATTGGAAAAGTCAAACATTTCGACCCTCCTCAACAGATAGATTCTCATATCCGCGCATGGCGCGCCGATCAGAGCCCGAGCCCATAACACGCCGCGCCAAACAGGGCTGTCTGCTGGTTAAGGATGACATAGACCGGAATCCGGGCCAGTCTCTCGGCAAACCGTCCCTTGTTGACAAAGGACGCCATGAGGGTTCCATCCCGGAGCTTGGCCAGGATCTTGGGCGGGATGCCGCCGCCCAGGTAGAGGCCGCCGGTGGCCATCACTTTGAGCGCCAGGTTGCCTGCCTCCGCACCCAGGATCGAGACGAAAGCGTTGAGGGTGGCGATGCTCAGTTCGCACTCGCCGGCCATTGCCTTCTCGACAATGATGGGTGTGGGATCGTCCGCCTGGCGCAGCGCTTCTGTCATCTCGGGTGATTCCTCAGCAAAGTGATTCTTCTTGAGGAAAGCATAGATGTTGGGGATGCCCTTACCTGAACAGACCCGCTCGTAGCTCACGTGGCCGAACTTGCCCATCAGATCACGGAGCAGCTCCAGCTCCAACAGGCTGGTCGGACCAAAGTCGGCATGTCCACCTTCGGAGGGCACTACGTGGAAGTGACCACCCTGGTAGAAGAGCACGACTTCGCCCAACCCTGTGCCAGGTGCGACCACTGCCTTGGTGCCGCTCTGGACCGGGGTGTCGTTGAGGGCGAACAGGTCACCGGGCGGCAGGTTGGGCACTCCGTAGGCCGTCGCCTCCAGGTCGTTGAGCAGTTTGACCTCCGGCACGCCCAAGGCGTCCTGCAGGCCTGCCTCCGTGATGACCCAGGGCAGGTTGGTGGCCATGGCCTGCCCCTTTGTTACCGGCCCGGCCACACCGAAAACGGCCCTGTCCACGGAGGCGCCTGCCTCAGCCAAGAACCGGGCAGCCACGGCCGCCAGGCTGGGATACTCGTTGCTCTTGAAGCTGGTCTGCACCCTGGGCTCCAGCCCTCCTTCGGGCGTAAAGAGAGCCAGAGTCGTCTTGGTTCCACCGATATCACC
>DSDH01000039.1 GCA_011055475.1 Phycisphaerales bacterium
GCCGGTGCCGACGCGATGTTGTGGGCCGATCCGGCTCAGGCCAACTTTTCGGAGATTCGGCCGAACATGCGTGTTCAGCCGGACGTGGCCGACCAGTACAACGGTCGGTTAACGGCGTGGCTGCTCCCGCCGGTGACGGGCCAGTATCAGTTCATGATCGCCTCGGACGACCAGGGCCGGTTGTGGCTCAGCTCGGACGCTGACCCGGGCAACGCGGTGCGGATCGCCTACCACGACGCCTGGACGGGCGACCAGGACTGGAACGAGGCCAATCTGCCCACCCGTGTTTCGGCGGCGGTCAGCCTCGAGGCTGGCAAGGCATACTGGATCCGTGCTGGCCACGCTGAAGACGGTGGTGGGGACAACCTGTCGGTGGCCTGGAGAAGTGCGGACGCTGGCGTGGGTGCCTGGCAGGTCATTCCAGGCCAGTACCTCTGGGCGGAGTTCCCCTTCGAAGTCCAATGGGGCGGCGAGAAGCTGGTCGAGTATGAGATCTGGGACTTGGTGAACACCGGGGTCGGGTCGACGTCGGGCTTGAACGCTGCGCCGTACTTGGACAACACGCGGTTCCCGGACCTGGATTTCTTCCTGGCTACCGAGGGGGCTGCGGACCGGACGGGGTACCTCTCGATGTTCACGTTGAGTGGCGTGGCGATGCCCGATCCGGCCGACTACTTCGTGACGCGGCACCGGGGCATCATCAAGGTGGACGAGGCCATGCTGCTAGGCCTTGGAACCTCGTCGGACGATGGAAGCCTGCTGTTCGTATACGACTGGTGGGATGAGATGGCCACGCGCCCCGCGATGCCGGTGGTCGACAACGGCGGCCTGCACGGCATGCAATGGCGCGGCGGCGCCCTTGACGTGGCGGCCGGGTACGTGGGCATTGAGACCTGGCAGTATGAACACGATGGTGGCGAGGGCCTCATGGCGGGCATGTGGAGTACCGGCCAGCCGCGCAAGGAGTTTGGGCCCCATAACCTGCTCAGTCGGGTGGAGGTGACCCATGTAGATCCGCCCAACGGGGCCATTAACGTGCCGACAGACCAGGTACTGTCGTGGACGCCGCCTTTCGGCATGATCGATCCGGAGTTTCGGGTGTACGTTTGGGAGCAGGGCGCTTCGCAAGGGGCCGGTGTGGAGACCGCCGAGACCACCCTGGATCCGGACCTGGCTCTGGGTACGGCGTACTGGTGGCAGGTGGATGTCAAGGACCCGAACGAAGGCGGCAACCCCATCTGGCTACCGGGTAAGAAGTGGGCCTTTGCGACGGAGAGTTCTGATATCTTCATCACATCGCAGCCGAGCGACCAGATGGTGGACGCGGGCAGCGAGGTGACGCTGGCCGTGGTAGTTGAGAGCGCGTTGACGCCGTTCAGCTATCAGTGGAAGAAGGACGGCAGCGACATCGGCGGTGCTCAGGATGCCACGCTGGTGATTGCGAACTTTGCCAAGGCCGACAACGGGACGTACACCTGCGAGATCACCAACGGCGAAGCGACCGTGGAAACGACCGGCGCCCTGGTCGTGGCCAAGGAAGTCCTGGCCTACTGGCCGCTGGATGCCGATCTGGATGACCATGCCGAGGAGCTGGATCCGATCGCGGCCGGCGACAAGGACGCGGTGTTCATGGTCAACGACCCGAACACGTTGGATGACGACGACCCCGATTTGACGGTACCGTTCGTCGCCGGTAAGATCGGCAACGCCGTTGAGTTCGACGGGGCGACCAACTTCGCCTATGCGGGCACGTGGAATCCGAACGCCGTGAGCAAGGAGTTGTCGGTGTCGCTGTGGGCCCAGTGGAACGGACCGAAGAACCCGTGGCAGGGCCTGATCGGCAAGCGCAACTGGTGGGGCAACGACGCCATGATGTGGCAGATCGAGTTGAACCACGGCCACGATGATCTGGGCACGCCAGGCAACATGGTCAAAACGTTCCAGTCGGCCAGTGGCGGCGGCGGTGCCAATACGGTCAAGCTGCCGGACGGGGGCAACAACAAGGTCTCGTACGGCGGGCGCGTGTTGTACAGCAATCAGCATCCGACCAACGCCGACGAGCGGGCCTACCGGGCGTTTGACGGCGTCTACAACACCAAGTGGCTGGCGTTCCAGAATACGGGCTGGTTGACGTACATCTTCCCGGCCGAGCGGGCCTACGCGGTGACCTCGTATGCCATCACGTCGGGCAACGACGGCCCGGAGCGTGATCCGGATGACTGGACACTTCAGGGCTCGAACGATGGCGTGACGTGGGACATCCTGGACACGCGGACGGGCGCTGCCGGCAGTTGGACGGCGCGGAATCAGACGGTCGCGTTCGAGATCGACAACACGACCGCCTACCAGATGTACAAGCTGGACGTGACGAAGATCCGCGACCCGGGTGCGAACATCATCCAGATTTCGGAGGTTGAGCTGTTTGCCGATGAGCCGCTGGATGACCTGTGGGTGAACATCGTATCGACCTATGACGGTGCGGTGGCCCGGACGTACATCAACGGCTGGTTCGTGCGTGAGGCCGGGATGAGCTTCGGTCCGACGACGGATGCCAACCTGGTCTTTGGCGCGTGCGAGGCCAACCCGGGCGGCGGGCCTGCCGAAGGCAGCAAGCCGTGGGGCGGCAACCTGTTCAACGGGGCTCTGGATGAGATCATCCTCTATAACTATGCCCTGAGTCCGACGGAGATCCTGGCGGCCTATATGGCCATCGAGGGCGGGCAGGATTACTGCCTCGACGGCACCCAGCCGGCGCTGGACTTCGACGGAAACTGCGTCGTGGACATGGGTGATCTGGAGATCTTGGTCAGCGAGTGGATGCAGAACAACCTCGCCGAGTAAGACGGGGTTGTAAGCTTGGCGGGGCCACGGTCCCGACGAGCAGGTCAGGTTGCGGGGCCCGCGTGGCGCAAGCGACGCGGGCCCCCCTTCTTGCGCACGCGGGGGGCCGGTTAATGAAAAACAGCGGACGGGGGGTTGATTTGGCGTGGCTTCGCGGCATAATGGCGGATGGAAGGGGCGGTTAGCTCAGTTGGCTAGAGCGCCTGCTCGACATGCAGGAGGTCACAGGTTCAAGTCCTGTACCGCCCATTAGCACATTTGTCATTCACAAGGCCTCGCGGGCGTGCCCGCGAGGCCTTGTGGCGTGATCGACCAATCGTAAAACCGCCGGCCGGCGATCAGATATACGCGTTGAGGATATTCTCGAGCATCTCCACGCGGCCGGAGGCGTTGGGCGAAATCTCCCCCTTCTTGAGCATGTACTCGCTCAGTTCCTTGAAGCCGACCTTGCCGGCCTCGATGTCCGCCCCGATGCCGCGGTCCCAACTGCCGTAGCGCTGCTTGATGAAGTCGGCCAGGACGCCGTCGGCGCGGATGGCCGCCGCGGCCTTGAGCCCGCGTGCGAAGGCGTCCATGCCGCCGATATGGGCATGGAAAAGATCGACCGGTTCGAAGCTCTCACGGGCCACGTGGGCGTCGAAATTGAGCCCACCGGTGGTGAAACCGCCCATGTTGAGGATGGTCAGCATGGCGAAGGTGCAGTCGTACAGGTCGGTGGGGAACTGGTCCGTGTCCCATCCGAGCAGCAGATCGCCGCGATTGGCGTCGACCGAGCCGAGGATGCCGTTGGCCGCGGCGAATTCGAGCTCATGGATGAAGGTGTGCCCCGCGAGGGTGGCGTGGTTGGCCTCGATGTTCAGCTTGAGGTGGTCGACCAGATCATACTTCTGCAGGAAGGCGTAGCAGGCGGCGGCGTCGGAGTCGTATTGGTGCTTGGTGGGCTCCTTGGGCTTGGGCTCGATGTAGAACTGGCCGTCAAAGCCGATCTGCGTCTTGTAGTCGACGGCCATGTGCAGGAACCGGGCCAGATGATCGAGCTCGCGGCCCATGTCGGTGTTCAGCAGGCTCTTGTAGCCCTCGCGGCCGCCCCAGAAGACGTAACCCGCGCCGCCGAGCTCCATCGTGACCTCGAGGGCCTTGGCGACCTGGGCGGCGGCATAGGCGAAGGCGTCCGCGTTGCAGCTCGTCGCGGCCCCGTGCATATAGCGCGGGTGGGCGAAGAGGCAGGCCGTGCCCCAGAGCAGCTTGACGCCCGTGCGGTCCTGTTCCTCCTTGAGGACCTTGGCGACCGCGTCGAGGTTCTTGTGGCTCTCGGCGAGGGTCTTGCCCTCCGGGGCCACGTCGCGGTCGTGAAAGCAGTAGAACTCGACGCCGAGCTTCTGGAAGAATTCAAACGCCGCGCGGACCCGGTTCTTGGCATTTTCCAGTGAGTCGGAGCCATCATCCCAGGGCATCAGCCGCGTGGGGCCGCCGAACTGGTCGCCGCAGCCGTTGCGGAACGCGTGCCAGTAGGCGACGCTGAAGCGCAGGTGCTCGGCCATGGTCTTGCCCTCGACGAGCTGGTCGGGGTTGTAGTGCTTGAAGGCCAGCGGATTCTTGCTGTCGGGCCCCTCGTACTTGATCTTCTTGATACCGGCGAATGCTTCTTTCATGGCTCGGTTGCTCCTTGCCTTGGGCCCCATCGGGCCGGGTCGCTTGGATCGTGTCTACTGGCCGGCCGCAAGACGGGCCCGCCGGACGATCAGATAACCAGATCGGGGCCGGACTGTCAACCATCGGCCGGGCAATTGGGGCTGCCAGAAGGGGGGCGGCTACTTTGATGGCGGGGTCTGCTGCGCGGTTTTCGGCGGGGTAGGCGGTGTGGAC
>DSDH01000615.1 GCA_011055475.1 Phycisphaerales bacterium
ATCCGGAGGGGACGCGGACGACGGATGGGCGGATCGCCCCGGCGCGGCCGGGGTTCGGGCTGTTGGCGCGGCGGGGCGGGGCGCGGGTGCTGCCGGTGCTGATCGACGGGGCGTACGAGTGTTGGCCGCGGCAACGGCGGTTTCCGCGGCTGGCGCGGGTCGCGGTGTGCTACGGGCCGTGCTTTGACCCGGAGCAGGTGGCGGACTTGGGCGATCGAGCCTTCGCGGCGCTGGTGACACAGACGCTGCGGAAGATGCAGCGGCGGTGCCGCTTGGAACTGGGGCGACCGGTGTATGAATATGGGCCGGACGAGCCGGAGACGAACGTGAAGCCGGAGGCTGTGGAGGAAGTCGGTTGAAGGTTCTGGTGGCCGAGCAATGTGGATTCTGTCCCGGCGTACGGAACGCGATCACGTTGGCCCATGATACGCTGGCCCGGTGCAAGGTGGTGTATTGTCTGGGGCCCATTATTCATAACGAGGACGTGGTCCGGGAGCTGGCCGACAAGGGGCTCAAGACGGTGGATCGCATCGACGAGATCGAGACCGGCACGGTATTGATCCGATCGCACGGGGCGACGCGGGAGCAGTTGGAGCGGATTCGGGCCAGGGGGCTGGAGGTGGTGGACGCGACGTGCGTGCTGGTCAAGCGGGTGCAGAAGATCGCGCGGTCGCTTTTTGAAGAGGGGTACAAGGTGGTGATCATCGGGGATGCGAACCATCCCGAGGTGAAGGCGGTCGTAGGGTACGCCGAGGACGTGGCGGTGATCGGGGCCGAGTCGGACATCGATAAGTTGTTTGGGCATAAGAAATTAGGGGTGATTTGCCAGACGACGCAAAGCCCGGATCACTTCGCCGAGATGGTCGGACGGATCATTCGGCGGGGGTTTTCGGAGCTGAAGGTGGTCAACACGCTCTGCCGGGAGACGATTCAGCGGCAGTCGGCGGCGGTAAAGCTGTGCAAGCAGGTGGACGTGATGTTCGTATTGGGGGGGCTGCACAGCGCCAATACGTGCAAGCTGGCCGAGCTTTGCCGGGAGCACAATCCGGCGACGTTTCATTTGCAGAATTGGGAAGAGCTTGATACAAATATACTCCTGGGTCGGCGGATCGCGGGGGTGACCGCGGGGGCGTCGACGCCGGACAGCGTGATCGACGCGTTCGTGCAGCGGCTCCGGGCGTTTGATTCGCCGCCGCAGGCCGGTGCGACGCCGGCCTAGGGGTCATGGGGTGGGTGAGCATGCCGCCCGTGGTCGTGAGGGAGAGAGCGTGTGGGCGGGATGCCCGGCGCGGGACGGGTACGTGAGCAGGGTCGGGCAGGTGGCCAGCTGTAAGGAAGCGGACGGCATTGGCTGCGTAGGCCAATGCGTTTTTGTTTGAGACGGGGAACCGTATCGTGCGGTCTGTGGACGTGCGTGTGGGGCGTTGCAGGCCGGAGAAAACAGACTCCACAGGGGAAAACACAGAACCATGGTAGACAGGAATTTGCTGAACGAGTTGGGGTTGTCCGAGGAGCAGTTGGACAGCCAGGTTGATGCGTTGTTCACCGAGGAGCACGGCGCGATGCTGGACCGGGTGCTCGATCGCAAGGTCGAGTCGCTGATTCCCGGGACGATCATCAAGGGTCGGATCGTGGCGTACGTGGGCAACGACGTGATCGTCGAGCTGGGTCTCAAGAGCGAGGGGATCGTCGACGCCTCGGAGTTCGACGACCCGTCGGAGATCGAGGAAGGCCGGGAGATCGAGGTCCTGCTGGAGGAGGCGGACGCCGAGGGCAGTATCCTGCTGAGCAAGCGCAAGGCCGACCGGATTCGGGGCTGGGAGCGCGTCATCGAGAACAACAAGGAAGGCGACGTGGTGACCGGTCGCGTGACGCGTCGGATCAAGGGCGGTCTTTTGGTGGATATAGGGGTGCCGGTGTTCCTGCCGGCGTCGCAGGTGGACATCCGTCGGCCGGGCGACATCAGCCGGTTCATCGGCCAGGAGATCGAGTGCAAGATTCTGAAGATCGACGTGGACAGCCACAACATCGTGGTCTCACGGCGGAAATTGATCGAGGAGGAGCGTCGGGTCAACAAGGAACGGCTGCTCTCGGAGATCGAGGTGGGCCAGCTCCGCAAGGGCGTGGTCAAGAACATCGCGGACTTCGGGGTGTTCGTGGACCTGGGGGGCCTGGACGGCCTGCTGCATATTTCGGACCTGAGTTGGGGCCGGGTGGCGCACCCGTCGGAGGTGGTGGACCTGGACCAGGACATCGAGGTGGTCGTCATCGGGGTGGACAAGGAGAACGAGAAGATCTCGCTGGGCCTCAAGCAGAAGACGCCGAGCCCGTGGGAGACGGTGGAGCAGCGTTATCCGGTGGGCGCCCGCGTGAAGGGCACCGTGGTCAACATCATGAACTACGGGGCGTTCGTGCGGCTGGAGGAGGGCATCGAGGGCCTGGTGCACATCAGCGAGATGAGCTGGACGCGGCGGATCGGGCATCCGGCGGATATCCTGAACCTCGGCGACGAGATCGAGGTGATGGTGCTGGACATCAACAAGGAAAAGCAGGAAATCAGCCTGGGGATCAAGCAGCTCGAGACGAATCCGTGGACGGTGGCCGCCCAGAAGTACCCGGCGGGGACGATCGTGACGACGCGGGTGACCAGCCTGACGAATTACGGGGCGTTCGTGGAGATCGAGCCGGGGATCGACGGCTTGGTGCACGTGTCGGACCTGAGCTGGACCAAGAAGCACAACCATCCGGGCGAGGTCCTGGAGAAGGGCCAGGAGCTCAAGTGCGTGGTGCTCGAAGTGGACGAGGAGCGTCACCGCGTATCGCTGGGGGTCAAGCAGTTGACCGAGGACCCGTGGCTGCGGGCGATTCCGGAGCGGTACATCCCGGGCCAGATCGTGAAGGGCAAGGTCACGAAGCTGACGAACTTCGGCGTGTTCGTGGAGCTCGAAGAGGATCTCGAGGGGCTGTTGCATATCTCGGAGCTGGCCGACCACAAGGTGGAATCGCCGCAGGACGTGGTGCAGATGGGCGAGGAACTCGAGGTCAAGATTCTGCGGGTGGATACGGACTCGCGGAAGATCGGGCTGAGCCTGCGTCGCGTGCGCTGGGCGGCGGAAGATCAGAAGAAGGGCGAGGAGCACCCCGCCGAGACGGCCAAGTCGAAGGATCAGCCGAAGCGGCGCGGCGGGCTGGATGGCACGCTGATGCCCGGCCTGGGCATCGTGCCGCAGGCGCCGATGCAGGAGTACGAGGCCGAAGGCGGATCGGAGCAGACGTCGGAGTCCTTGTCACCCACTGAAGAGTCCGGTGACGAAGCGTCATAAGAATTGTCGCGGTTTGCGGTCGAGGCGTTCGCGTGTCCGCGTGGCCCGATAACAGGGCCCGCCGACGGGTTGCGAGCGGCATCGCGGCCGAGCCGATGAGGGATGCGGCAGACGGGGCTAAACCCCGGAAGCCGATGGGCCGATACAGGGAAGACGGCACGGTCTACGTAGGCGGTGCGATCTGAATGAATCGGTCCGGAGGACGTGTTCGGCGGGCGGGCAAAACCCGCCGAACATGAGCCTCACGGTAGGAGTGGCGCGATGGCCTTTGACGCAACACTGAAAGATTACCTCCGGGAGATCGACGAAGCCGGCCTGTTGAGTTGGGAGGAGGAGAAGGCGCTGGCACAGCGGATTCAGAAGGATCACGATCCGGAGGCGCGGGAGCGGCTGGTCAGCAGCAATCTGCGGCTGGTGGTGAACATCGCCAAGCGGTTTAATGGGCGCGGCCTGACGCTGGGGGACCTGATCGAAGAGGGGAACCTGGGCCTGTTGCGGGCGGTGGACTCGTTCGACCCGGAGTATGGGGTTCGTTTCAGCACGTATTCCTCGTGGTGGATCAAGCAGAGCATCAAACGGGCGATCCTGAGCAACGCCCAGCCGATCCACATCCCGACGTACATGGTGGAGCTCATCAATCAGTGGCGGTACACGGCGGCGGATCTCGAATCGCAACTGGGTCGGCGGCCGGAGTTGGAGGAGATGGCGCGGGCGATGAAGGTGCCGCTGCGCAAGGCCAAGGCCATCCGCCGGATCGTGGAGGTGGTCGAGGCGGGCTTCCAGGGTGATTCGCTGGAGGAGAGCACCGGCCTGAGCGAGGCGATCGAGGACGACAAGGCGCTGCTGCCTGATGACGAGCTGGGCACCGATGAGGAGCTGGGCAAGGCGATTACGTTGTTGCAGGAGATCGATCCGCGCGAGGCGGAGGTGTTGATCCTGCGGTTCGGGCTGAACGGCCGAGAGCCGATGACGCTCAAGGATATCGGCAAGAAGATGGGGCTCACGCGGGAGCGGGTGCGACAGATTCAGCGGCATGCGTTGACGCGGCTCAACGAGCTGATGATGGTGTGAGCGGCCAGGCGGTCGGCCACGCGGGAGTGTCGGGAGCGGGAAGGATGGCGGAGAAAACGATCGACCTGAAGGATTTCATCCGCGAGGTGCCGGACTTCCCAAAGGCGGGGATTCTTTTTCGAGATATCACCCCGCTGTTGGCGGATGCGGGGGCACTGGCGGCGGCGATTGACGCGTTGAGCGATCCGTTCGTGGACGCCGGCGTGGACGTGGTGGCGGCGGTGGAGGCCAGGGGGTTCATCTTCGGG
>DSDH01000620.1 GCA_011055475.1 Phycisphaerales bacterium
GATCGGGCGGTTGGCCTGGGCCCACATGACCGTGTGCCGTGCGTGCGTATGGCACACGGCCCCAATGCCCCCGAACGCGCGATACAACTCCAGGTGCGTTGGGGTATCCGAGGAGGGGCGCAGATCACCGTCCACCACCTGCCCGTCGGGGTCAAGGACGACGATCTTATCCGGGCTCAACGTTTCGTAGGGCACGCCGCTGGGCTTGATGGCGATCACCTGTGCGGCACGATCAATCGCGCTGACGTTGCCCCAACTGTACATCACCAGGCCACGACGGGGCAGCTCCATGTTCGCCTCGTAGACGGCCTGTCGCAATGCCTTGAACTTCATGGTCGCCATAGTCACCCGTTTGCGATTATGGGCGGACGCGTTCCTTGATCGCCAGCAGGTCCTTCATCACGTTGGCCAGCACCGCCTGGTGCCCGGCCACGCCAAACGCATCGTGCAGTTGTTTGTAGAGGCCGTATAATTCCTGGTAGACGGCGTGGTTGTCGGCCTTGGGTTTGAAGATGGTGGGTTTGACGCCGCACATGGCCTTCTGGGCGTCGGCGAAGGTGTCGTGGCCGCCGCCGGCCCGGCCGGCCACGACGGCGCCGGCGATCGCCGCCCCCAGGGCGCACGTCTGGGCCGAGCGCGACACCTTCATCTCGCGGCCGGTCACATCGGCGTAGATCTGCATGAGCATCGTGTTTTTCTCGCTGATGCCGCCGCACGCGACAATCTCATCGGTCGCCACACCGTATTCCTGGAACCGGTTGATGATCGTCAACGCGCCGAAGGCGGTCGCCTCGACCAGGGCCCGGTAGACCTCCTCCGGCCGCGTGTGCAGCGTCTGGCCGACCAGCAGCCCCGTGAGCCGCTGGTCCACGAGGATCGTGCGGTTCCCGTTGTTCCAGTCCAGGGCCAGCAGCCCGCTCTGGCCGGGACGGAGGGCCTCAGCCTTGACGGTGAGGGCCTCGTGCGAGCCGGCCTGCGGTCCGCCCGGCTGGATGACGTTTACGAACCAGTTGAAGATATCGCCCACCGCCGATTGACCCGCCTCCAGGCCGTAGTAGCCCGGCAGGATCGAACCATCCACGATACCGCAGATGCCCGGGATATCGGGCAGCGGCTCATCGGTCGGGGCCACGGCCATGTCGCAGGTGCTGGTGCCGATGATCTTGACCAGCACGCCGCGGCGGATGCCGGAGCCCACCGCGCCCAGGTGGGCGTCGAAGGCCCCCATTGCCACGGGGATACCCGCCGGCAGGCCCAGCCGCTTGGCCCATTGAGGGGTGAGTTTGCCGGCGGCCTCGTCCACGGCGTAGGTCCGGTCGCCCAGCGTCCGGCGCAGGTCGGCCAGCTTGGGATCGAGCCTGCCGAGGAACTCGGCATCGGGGTATCCGCCCCAGGCGTCGCTGAACATCGCCTTGTGGCCGGCGGCGCAGCGGCACCGCCTGATCTGGTCCGGTGCATCGGTGCCGGTGAGCACCGCGGGGACCCAGTCGGCGTGCTCCACCCACGTGTGGGCTGCTTCGTAGACCTTCGGGGCGACCCGCAGGCCGTGCAGGATCTTGCTGAAGAACCACTCGGAGGAATACGTTCCGCCGCACTTGGCCAGGTACTGGGGCCGCTCTTTTTTCGCCAGGGCGGTGATCTCGGCCGCCTCCTCGTAGCCGGTGTGGTCCTTCCACAACCAGGCCATGGCGTTCGGGTCGTCCTTGAAGCCGGGCAGCAGGGCCAGCGGGGTGCCGTTCTTGTTGACGGGCAGGGGGGTCGATCCGGTTGTGTCCACGCCGATGCCGATGATCTTGTTGGGGTCGAAGTCCTTTTCGCCGCGGGCCTGCTTGATGGCCTGATGTACGGTGACCTCGATGCCTTCCAGGTAGTCGGCCGGATGCTGCCGCGCCAGGTTGTGATCGGCCTCATCGAGGACGATGCCCGCCTGGCCGATCTGGTAGTCATAGACCGCGGTGCCGACCTCGCGGCCGTCGGCGGTGTCCACGATCACGCACCGCACCGAGTTTGTTCCGTAGTCCAATCCGATTGTGTACGCCATCTGCCGTCCTCTCCGCTACCGAAGACCGAAGGGCCGGGCGTCCGCCACCGGTGCGCACGCCCCGACCATTGCCCCCTGATTATAGCGTCAGCAGCCGACATGCAAACGCCATTTCGCGCCGAATGCCCGCCCGAATACGAACGGCCGCCGGCCGGCGTCCTTGGAGGGAAGGTGGCTCTCTCAATTGACCGCTAAAGCCACTTCTTCGTCCGGAAATACCACAGCATCGACGATACCACGACGACAATGAACGCCCAGAAACCCAAGGGGTACGCCCACGTCCATTTGAGTTCGGGCATGTGCTCGAAATTCATGCCGTATACGCCCGCGAAGAAGCTCAGCGGGATGAAAATCGTCGCGATGATCGTCAGCACCTTCATCACGGCGTTCATGCGGTTGCTGACCGCGGCCAGGTGCAGATCGAGCAGGCCGGCGGCCATCTCGCGGAAGGTCTCGACCGTGTCGATGACCTGAATGGTGTGGTCGTACACGTCCCGCAGGTAGATCCGCACCGACTCCGACACCAGCGGGCTGTCGGTGCGTTGCAGCGTGCTGAGCAGGTCTCGCATGGGCCACACGCTGCGGCGCATCAGGGACAGCTCCTGCCGCAGCCCGTGGATGCGACCGACCACCGTCGGGTCCGACTCCGAAAGGGCCTGCTCCTCCAGGCTCTCGATCTGTGCTCCCAGGCCCTCCAGTGCGGTGAAATAGTGGTCCACAATCGCGTCGATGAGCGAGTAGGCCAAATAGTCGGCGCCCATGGTCCGGACGCGGCCTTTGCCGGTGCGGAGGCGGGCCCGCACCGGCTCGAAGACATCGCCGGGCCGCTCCTGGAAGCTGAGCACGAACCGCGGCCCCAGAATCAGGCTGACCTGCTCGAAGGTCAGCCCCTGCCCGGCCTCGTCGAATCGCACCATGTCCGTCACGAGGAAAAGGTAGTCGGGGTACTCCTCGCACTTGGGACGCTGGCCGATGGTCTGGATATCCTCCTGGACGAGCGGGTGGAGCCCGAACGTCTTGCCGATGGCCTCGATCGTGTCGGCGTCCAGACCGTCGATGTTGATCCAGGTCACCGTTGGCCGATCCTTGAAGGGCAGGGCCTGGGCGATGGTGTCGAGGGTTCTTTCGGTCGCTTGGGAGGCGTCGTAGTCGATCAGGGCCAGCGGCACCTTGGCCGGTGGACCGGCCGTCTCGCGAATCAGCGAACCGGGAGGCAGGGCCGTCTTGTCGACCTTGCGCCGGATCAGTTTTGAACCTCGCTTCTTGGCCCGATTGCGTTTGCTCATGGCGTCCTCCCGGCCATCCATCCGCTTATCCGATGGAGATCATCGGAGTTCGCGTGTGACCTGTCAAGCCCGGCCCGTCCGTTCTTCTTTGAGGGCGATCCGTCACCCGGTGGCCTATCGCCGCAGGATTCCCGTCAGCAGGGTACCATCATCCACCCGCCAATCGTCCAGATCCTCGGTGGTTACGGCGAAGTACCGCTCGGTGCGACCGCCCGGTGGGCGGCGGTTTTCCAGCACGACGGCGACCCGCTCGCCGATGAATTGTCGCCGAAAGGCCGCCTGAAGCTGCTCGTCCAATTCTCGAAGCACACGGGATCGCTCGCGGATGACCGTCGGCGGCACACGGGGCCGGAACTCCGCCGCGGGAGTGCCTTTTCGGGGGCTGAACGCGAAGACGTGAATCTTCGCGAACCCGACCTGTTGAGCTACGCTCAGCGTCTGCTCAAAGTCGGTATCGGTTTCCTGGGGAAATCCGACGATGATATCGGTGGTGATCGCGGGTCGGTCCAGGGTCGCCCGCACCCGTTCGACGGTTTGCAGGTACTCGGCGAGGCGGTACTGCCGGGCCATCCGTCGAAGAACGGCGTCCGAGCCCGCCTGCAACGGCAAGTGCAGATGGGGCATGATATTGGCGTGTTTGCCGAGCACATCCAGGAGTGGGTCCGTGACGTCGCCGGGTCCGAGGCTGCTCAGCCGCAGCCGTTGCAGACCGGGGATCCGGGCGACCTGCTCGACCAGATCGGCGAAGGCCCCGGCCCGGTCGCGGGCCCATCGCTTGTGCCGGACGGTGTCCTGCCCATAGGCCCCCAGGCAGATGCCGGTCAGGACGATCTCCGGGTGCCCGGCGGCGACCAATTGAGCGGCCTCGGCCAGGATGGTCTTTACCGGTTTGTTACAAACCTTTGTGCGGATTCGGGGTATAATACAATAGGTGCAGGCGCCGTCACAACCGTCCTGGACCTTGAGAAAGGCGCGGCTCTGGCCTGAGAAGCGCCGAATCGGCTCCGCCCAGGCGTCCCAGGCCGAGACACCCTCGGTTTTCTCCTTGATTTCGCCGCCTTTTTCTGGTTTATTCGAGCCTGTGACGATAGGGACATCCGGATGTTCGTAACAAGAAGGTCCTTGTGAGGCTCTGACCAGCGAGTGCAGAACGCCGGGCAGATCGCACCGGTCGCGAACGAGGTACAGGTGGTCCGACGATTCCTGGGGTGTTTCGCTACGTGTGGCGGGCAGGCATCCTGTAACGACCACGGCCGCGTGGGGATAGGCATGTCGGCTCTTTCGAGCGTGTTGGCGGCTCTTGGCCGAGGCCAC
>DSDH01000701.1 GCA_011055475.1 Phycisphaerales bacterium
ATACGGAGGTGGTCGTCCACGAGAACAGGACGCTTGATTTTCGCTACTCGTACGGCGGCTACGGAGGTGCGCCGATTCATTCGACTCTGGTTGGGACGTACACGCTCAACGATGCCCAGTGGGACGCGTTGGCCACGTCGGTCTTGACCAAGTGGATTGGCGACTGCTACACGACCGCGCCCTATTTCGAGATTGGGGAGGCATACGTTGAAACGGCGGGCTTTTCGCTGACGATCACGTCACCGGCGGACGGGTCATACGTTCGGCCGGATGAGGGGGCGACGCTGTCGGCGACGGCGGAGGACGGTGTCGAGCCTTACGTGTTCTCCTGGCAGTCCAGTCTTGACGGAGTCTTGGGCGAGGGCGCGGAAGTGGTCGTGCCGTCGCTGACGGTCGGAACTCATGAGTTGCTGGTGACGTGCGTGGACGATGCGAACGACGTCGTCCAGGAGAGCGCCACGGTTCACGTGATCGAGCCACCCATCCTCGAGGACCCGGCCAGCCACACCATCGGCACGGGCCAAAGCTACACGGGGCCGACGCCGGTGTTGGCCCAAGGGGGCGAGCCGATCACGTATTCGCTGGTAACCGGTCCCGCGGGGATGGTCATCGACGAGGCCACGGGGATCGTGACGTGGGGTGTCCCAGAGACGTCGGGCAGTCCCTATACGGTCACGATCCGCGCGGAGAACCCGGTGGGCTCCGATGAGACGAGCTTCGTGCTGTCGGTCATCGAGGTGCCGGGCTTCGCCGATGAGCTGTGGCCGCGAATGTATGATGGACATGCCGGCAACGATGGACATGATGTCTTATACAAGGCCGTTCTCGACAGCGTCGGCAACGTGATCGCCGCGGGCTACATCGACGGACTGGCCGGGCATGAAGACAACGGCTTCCTGATCAAGTACGCCTCGGACGGCACGGTGCTCTGGTCCAAGGAGTACAACAATCCGCCGGCGACGGGCAAGGCCGAGAACAACGATCGCTATTACGGTGTGGCGGTGGACAGCGAGGACAACATCATCGTCGTCGGTCAGACCTCCGGCAAATGGACCAACTATTCCAGCGGGTCGTACCACACCGCCTGGATCATCCAGAAGTACACGCCCGACGGCCAGACACTTCTGTGGCAGAAGGTCTGGCAGGACAACTACCCCGCCTGGAGCCCATGGCAGAGCGCCAACAGCGTCGTGATTGATGCCGACGACAACATCATCGTGACCGGCAGTTCGTTCGGCTACTGGGACAGCACGCGGCACCAGTGGGTGACCTTCAAATTCAACAAGGATGGCGGGGTGATCTGGGGACCGGTGCGAGCGAATTTTGTCGGGGATGAGAATCTTCCCGATATTGCGTATGGTGTGGACGTCGATTCGCAAGGCAACGCGATCGTGGCCGGCATGCGTGGGGTCTCGGGCTCCGGGGACTACCGCAATTTCGATTGGCACGTCCGCAAGTACGCCGCTGCGAATGGGGCGCTGATCTGGCAGGACACCTACAGCGGGCCGGCCAACCTGTACGATGTTGCCCGCAACGTGAAGGTGGATGAGAACGACGATGTCCTGGTGGTGGGATACACGAATAAAGGGACCAACAACGTCGCAGGGGTGGATTACGACTGGTTGATGATCAAGTACGCCGCCGAGGGCGTCGGCGGCGTGGGGCAGCGTCTATGGACGAAAACCCTCGAAACCGGTGCCGGCCGCAGCGAAGTATGTTATGACGCCACGCTCGTCGAGGACGGGGTGTTTGTCTTGGCCGGCCAAGTCCGGGACGCGGCCAACGTGCTGCATCGCCAACTGCTCAAGGTAGCCTCGGCGGACGGCTCCATCCTGGCCTCACAGGTCTTTCCCAGTGAGCGCGACCAGTACCCCGTAGGGGTGGACTACCGTGCCCAGCGCCTGGTGACCGGCGGAGCGGCGAAGAACGCGGCGGGTAACTGGGACTGCCACGTTGTGCTGATGACGACCGAGTTCGGCGTGCGGATCGGTTCACCGTCCCCCTATACGTACGTGGAGTACGGAGCGCCGGTCCTCTTTGCGGCCGAACTGATTGGCGGGGCGGACCCGCCGTTCTACTTCACCTGGTCGTCCGATCGCGATGGCCAACTGGGCACGGGGGACACGTTGGAGGTGTCGGATCTGTCGGTCGGCGAGCACGTGATCCGACTGCGCCTGGAGTACGGACAAGGTGAATCCACCCAGGCCGTGGTCGTAATTACCGTGGCTGTTGCGCCACAGATCGAGCCGCTGGACGACGTCGTCACCAGCGACGCCCAGGCCTGGACCGGACCGACGCCCGTGGTCAATCCCGAAAGCGGATCGTTGGCATGGTCCCTGACGGCCGGACCTGAGGGCATGACGATCAACCCAGCGACCGGCGTCGTGAGTTGGGCCGCGCCCGTCGAAGGGCTCTCTGAGGTGACGATCCGTGCCGAGAACCCGCTGGGCGCCGATGAGGAGACCTTCATGCTGGAGGTCCTGGCGGTGCCGCAAATCCAGGCGATCGGCGATGGATCCGTGCTGGAGGCCGCCGAGTACACAGGGCCGACACCGGCGTTGATCAAGGGGACCGCGCCGATCACGTGGTCGCTGGTGCAAGGCCCGGCCGATATGACCATCGACGCCGAGACGGGCGTGGTCACCTGGACCGCGGCGCCGTCGTTTGCGCCGGTGACGATCACGATTCGGGCGACGAACGAGGTGGGAAGCCATCAGGTCACTTGGCACGTGCAGGTGCTCAGTCCGCTGCTGATGAATCCGCTGGGCGATGCCTCGGTCAACGAAGGACAGACCTATTCGCGGACGGCCCCGGCGCTGGTCAAGGGTACGCCGCCGATCACGTACACACTGGTGGCCGCTCCGGCCGGCATGGCCATTAACGCAACGACCGGGGCGATCACGTGGACCTCGCCGACGGCCGACGGCAGCCCGTTCACCGTGACGGTCCATGCCGAGAACGCCTACGGCGCGGATGAGAAGAGCTTCAACCTGACTGTGGTCCGCCCACCCCTGATCGAGCCCATCGACGATGCGGAGGTCCTTGAAGGGACGACCTATACCGGGCCGACACCCGCACTTGTTCAGGGCACGTTGCCGGTGACCTGGACGTTGGTGGAAAGACCGGCCGGTATGACGATCAGCACGAGCACCGGTGTGGTGAGCTGGCCCAGTGTCCCTGGCATCGAAGGGCCCCACACCGTCACGATCCGGGCCTCAAACGCCGCCGGGGCGGATACCAAGGGCTGGCAGATCACGGTGCGTGTCCGGCCCCAGATAGCCGCGATCGCCGATGTGGAGATCGCCGAAGGCCAACCTTACATCGGGCCGACTCCGGCGCTCGTTAAGGGCACGGCGCCGGTCACATACGCGCTTGTCGCCGGACCGGCGGGGATGACGATTGACGACCAGGCCGGCGTGGTCTCCTGGCCAAACACCACGGCGGACGGCACCCCGCACGCGGTCACCATCCGGGCAAGCAATGCCTGGGGCAGTGACGATGAGACGTGGCAGGTGCGGGTCGTTCGACCGCCGACGATCGCGCCGATCCCCGATGGGATCGTGGTGAAAGGCGTGACCTACGGGAAGCCCGCGCCGGGGCTGGTGGACGGCACACCGCCGGTGCAGTGGTCGCTGGTCGAGGGCCCCGCGGGCTTGACGATCAATCCAGCGACGGGCACGATCACTTGGCCGGGTAGCCCCATCCCGGGGGTGCACACGATCACGATCCGCGCTGCGAACATGGCCGGCAGCGATGAAGAATCGTGGCAGTTGGAGGTGATCGCACGGCCGGTGCTGGAGCCGATGGCCAACGCCGAGGTGATGGAATTCGCGGCGTTCGTGGGGGCTGCGCCTGTGCTTGTCGAGGGGACCGACCCCATCGGCTTCACGCTGGTTTCCGGGCCGGCGGGCATGACGATCGATGCTGAGACGGGCGTGGTTTCATGGGCACCGGCACAACCTTCTCTGACGGCGTATAACGTTTCTATTCGTGCCTCCAATACGGTCGGAATAGATGTTGTTTCGTTTGCTTTGACGGTACTCAGCCCCCCGTCTATCAATCCCATCGCCGCCGCGTCGATTCCCGAAGGATCTGTTTATGTTTCCACGACGCCACAGGTAAGTAAGGGGACCGCGCCGATTATGTGGTCTTTAACCGGCGCTCCATCAGGAATGGTAATCAATCCGGGTACGGGACAGGTCTCCTGGCCGAATCCGACGGCGGACGGCAGCCCGTTCGCATTGACGACCACGGCGACGAACGACTACGGACAGGACAGCAAGACGTGGCAACTGACCGTGGTTCGCGCGCCGCGGATCGCCGGGGTGCCGGACGTGGTGCTGGTGGAAGGGGAGGTCTATAACGAACCGCTATCCCTGACGCAGGGAACGCCGCCGGTGACATGGAGACTCACGCAGGCACCGGGGGGCATGAGTATTACGAGCGAAGGCATCGTGCAATGGGTGGCCCCGGCATCGCCCGGGCCGTTCACGGTAACCGCACGTGCCGAGAATTTGGGCGGGTCGCACACGGTGTCGTGGCGAATTGACGTGCGGGTGTTGCCGGCCGTGGCGTCCATGCTCGATACGACGATTGTTGAAGGCGTGCCGTACACCTCGGAGGCGCCGGTCC
>DSDH01000400.1 GCA_011055475.1 Phycisphaerales bacterium
ACGAAGATCGCCAGCGACGCGACGTGCGCGAACCCGCACAGCCCATACGCCGCGATCACCGACGACCGCTCGTGGACGAGCTGTCCGTCGGCCATGGCCGCGGCGAGCCGCTGGTAGGCCGGGATCTCCGTGGCGACCAACCGCGTGCCGAGCATCTCGCCGACCAGCGCGGCATCGGCGGGCGGCACGCCGATCAACAGGGCCACGGGGTAGAACACGCGACCCAGCAGGGCGGCGATGGGCGAGGCGCCGGCATCCGCCCCGGCGGGCCACAGCCCCACGCCGTGACCCACGGCGGCCAGGATTAGATCCAGCACGCCCAGCAGCCCCAGGAACGCGATCAACAGGGCGACGATCCCGACGGCCAGCTTCACGCCGGCCATCGCGCCGTTAATGATGGCCTCGATCGGCCCGGATTCCCGCTCGTAGTGGAACTCGGCGACGCGGCCCAGCGTCAGCGGCGTGTCGGTTTCGGGTACGAGTACCTTGCTGAAGACGATGGCCGCCGGCGCCGACAGAATCGAGGCGCTGATCAAGTGTCCGGCGATTGTCGGGAACGTGTCCTTGAGCAGCAGCACGTACAGGCCCATGGTCGTCGAGGCGACCGTCGCCAGCCCGGCCGTCAGGATCGTGCACAGTTCCGAGTCGGTCATCCGGGCCAGGTAGGGCCGCACGGCCGTCGTCGATTCGATGCCGACGAAGATGTTGCTCGCCGCGCACAGGGCCTCGGCGCCGCTGATCCGCATCAGCCGGGCGAACACCCAGGCAAAGCCCCGCACGATCCATTGCATCACGCCGATGTAGTAGAGCAGGCCCATCAAGGCCGCGAAGAAGATGACCATCGGCAGGGCCTGGGTCGCCAGGATAAAACCGATCGAGGCGTTGCCGTCGGCGTCGGTCTGGCCGGGGCCCAGCGCCAGCGGCCCGAAGACGAATCGCTGGCCGGCGGTGGCGGCATCGAGGAAACGCAGCACCAGGTCGTTGAGCCACAGGAAGAACCGCTGGCTGCCCGGCGTGAGGAAGACCATCGCCCCGAGGGCGAGTTGCAGGCCCATCCCGCCGAGGATGCACCGCGGATTCTGCCGCCGCCGATCCCGCGACAGCAGCCAGGCGATCGCCAGCAGGCCCGCCAGTCCCCCCAGGCTGATCAGGTTGTACCACTCCATGGCCTCGTCCCCGCGTTGCCCCTCGCGCATCCTACCCGCTCGCGGGACAAATGCAAGCTACGGAACTCGTCGCAGGCAAGCCCCGACTGAGCAGGCTGAAGAGCCGGGGACGGCAGACAGGCCGGCCGGGCGCGGCCGCGCGGCCACGGAGGGCGGTTTTGCGTTGACTTTGTCCCGTTTTGGCCGATGATGCCCATTTGTGCGGAAGACCGGGAACCTTTGTGCCGGGAGCGAATCTAAGGAAATGACAACGCCAGTGCGTCAGTCGGAGAACATCGTGCTGGACGATGCCGTCCTGGTGGAGCGTTGCCAGAAAGGCGACGCGTCGGCGATGCACCGCCTGATCGTGCGGTACCAGGACCGCATCTATAACGTGATTCACAAGATCTGCCAGAATCGCGACGATGCGGCCGAGCTGACGCAGGAGACGTTTGTCAAGTTCATTGAAAACATCGAGTCGTTCCGCGGCCACAGCACGTTTTACACCTGGCTGTTCCGCATCGCGGTGAACCTGACGTACAACCACTGTCGGCGCCGGGTCCGGCTGCCCATGCAGTCGATCCACGCCCCGCTGCGGCCCGACCAGGCCGAGGCGGCCGGCCGGTTGGAGGCGTACCTGGCCGGCCAGGGCGGGGATGACCCGGTTCAACTGGTCCAGGACCGGGAGATCGGCCAGATCGTGCTGCGGTCGCTGGCGTGCCTTCCGGACGACCAGCGGATCGTGCTGGTCCTGCGGGACATGGAAGGCATGACGTATGCCGAGATCGCCGAGGCGCTCGACGTGGAGCTGGGCACGGTCAAGAGCCGGCTCAGCCGGGCGCGGGCGGCCCTGCGGGATATTCTCAAGAGTGTGGTATGATCAACGAAGACGACAAGCCAAGCCTGGATGAGCTGCTCAGCGCCTACCTGGATGGGCAACTGTCGGAGCGCCGGCACAACGAGATCAAGCGGATGGCCGGGCATGACCCGGAGCTGGCGGCGCGGCTCGATGCGCTGGCCCGGCAGCGGGATCTGCTGCAAGCCATGCCGGTGGAGAAGGCTCCGTCCGGTCTGGCGCAGGATATCCTGGCGTGCCTGGAGCGCCGATTTATCTTGGAGCAGTATCCCAAGATCACCCGCACCAGTGCCGGGGCCAAGCAGTTGTTCGCCCGGCGGGTGGTGACGGCGGCGGCGATTCTCTTGCCGATCGGCGTGCTGGCCCTGGTTCTGTGGCAGATCCTGGGGCCGTTTCCCTTGCCGGACGGCTGGTTCAGCGGTGGCCGCAATGGCGGAGAGGGGCCCGTCGTGGTCGCCCCGGCAGGGTCGGACCCGCTGCCTGTGCCGACCGTTCCTTATGCCCGTTTCAGCGCCGTGCTGGAGCTTCAGACCGAGCAGACGCGGGCCCTTCGAAGCCACCTGGAAAAGGTGATCTTCATTAACGGCTTGCAGGAACTCTGCCCGCCACCCCGGCACGAAGGGGCCACCTGGACCTACGTGATTCGCGGGCCGTCCGCGCGGGTGGGGGCGCTGCTGGATGATCTGCGGGATGCGTGGTCGCTGTGCGGTGGGGCCAATCTGACCCTGCACGGGCCGGAGGTGACCCAGGCCGTCCGGATCGGCGACGTGACGATCGGGCAGATTCAGAGCCTCTTGGCGCAGCCGTCCGATCTGCAACGTTTGTGGACGGCCGAGCGTTTCGCCCGGCTCAATGCCGTGCGGCCCGTTTTTCCGCCGGCGGATGGGGGGGGCGAGCCGGCCAAGCCCGTGCTCGCCGGGGGCCATGAAATCCGCGATCCGAGGGCGGAAGACCAGGTGGACGCCTCGCTGGTGATCCTTCTGAAACGTCCTTGAGGGGCTGTGGCACCGGCACCACGCGACCCGGCTACGGTGGGGGGTAGGCCAGTTGGACCGTGGCCGAAAGGCGGGTTCCCTGGATCGTCCGGCAGGTGACCTCGAGGACGTAGGTGCCCGCGGTGGGGGCGGTGCTCAGCGGCAACTCGAATTGATAACACCGTAGAAAATCGCGCCAATACGCGCTATTGGCGGCAGCGTCGGTCAGGTCAATATCACCCCACAAATGCACCCGTCGGCCACGTGGATTGCTGGACCGGGGCACGTATTCATACAGCTCAAAGCGGAACGTCCCCGGAGCCTTGATGCGGCAGTCGAACGCATCAAGCACGTCGACGTAGGCGCGGATCAAAGCGGCGTCCGAGTCGCCGCCCGGCTCGAACCCGGTCAGGCCCACGAAGCGAATCCAAACGGGCGCGAACCGCCCGCACGGGTCCAGGGCCGAGACGCCTCGCGGCAGGGGTCTTGGATCCGTGGGACCCGGCCCACAGCCGCTCCAGCCGAGCAGCCCGGCCAGGACCCCTATGACTAAAACACCGGTGCCCCAGCCGCACCGATTGAGGCGGTCCGTGCGTCGTGGCAATCGTGTGTGCGGCACCGTCGTTCCCTCTTCCGGCCCCGGCGAACCACCTGGCCCAAAGCCGCCCTTAAAAATCCTCGTCCAGCAGATGTCCGAACCGATGCTTCTTGGTCCGCAGGTAATTGATATTATGGGGGGTCGGGACGATCTGCAAGGGGATTTGTTCGACGACCTCAATGCCGTAGATCTCCAGGCGGCTGACCTTCTTGGGGTTATTGGTGAGGATGCGGACGCGCCGGATGCCCAGGTCGCGAAGAATCTGGGCCCCGATGCCATAGTCCCGCTTGTCGGGCATGAAGCCCAGCTTGAGATTGGCGTCGTAGGTGTCGATGCCCTGTTCCTGGAGCCGGTAGGCGTGCAGCTTATTGGTCAGGCCGATCCCGCGACCCTCCTGACGCAGATAGACCAGGGCGCCCTTGCCCTCGGCCTCGATGATCTCCATGGCCCGGATCAATTGACCGCCGCATTCACAGCGCTGTGAATGGAACAAATCCCCGGTCATGCACTCGGAGTGAACCCGGACCAGAATCGGCTCCTCGTGGAGAATCGGATTGCCCTCTTCGTCCAGATCGCCGACCCCCCCCTTGCACAAGGCCAGGTGCGGCTCGGTGGAGCCGGGGCTTTCATAGCCGATCATCGTGAAGTGGCCGTAGTCGGTGGGCATACTCACCGTTTGAATGCGATGGACTTGGCTTTCACGTTGCAAGCGATATTCGATGAGCTTGGCAATCGAGGTGATTTTGAGACCATGCTCCTGGCAGAAGGGTAGCAGATCGGGCACGCGGGCCATGGCGCCGTCGTCCTTCATGATCTCGCAGATAATGCCCGCGGGCTTGAGCCCCGCCAGCCGCATCAGGTCCACGGCCCCCTCGGTCTGACCGGCGCGGACCAGCACGCCGCCCGGCCGCGCCCGCAACGGGAACACGTGGCCCGGCCGGGCCAGATCAACCGGTTGCGTCTTCTCGTCGAGCACGACGCGAATCGTGTGGGCCCGGTCGGCGGCGCTGATCCCCGTGGTGATGCCCTCGCGGGCGTCGACGCTGACGGTG
>DSDH01000157.1 GCA_011055475.1 Phycisphaerales bacterium
CAGGGTCTCGATCATGCTGCGAGGCCGCCAAGTGGCGGTGGGGGTCTGGCGGTATGACGTCAAGGGTTACGGGGACTACTCGGTGCCGGTGTTTTTTTTGGACACGGACGTGCCGGAGAACGCCGAGGAGGATCGATCCCTGACGCATTGGCTGTACGGCGGGGACCCTGAGTACCGGCTGTGCCAGGAGGCGATTCTGGGCATGGCGGGCATACGGATGCTGCGGACGCTGGGGTACGGGGCGATTGAGCGGTTCCACATGAACGAGGGCCACGCGAGCCTGCTGACCCTCGAGTTGCTCGATGAATATCGTGCCGGGCGCGAGGATCGGCGGATCACAACCGAGGCGATCGACGCCGTGCGCCGGCAGTGCATCTTCACGACGCACACCCCGGTGCCGGCGGGGCACGACAAGTTCCCCAAGGACCTGGTCCGCGAGGTACTCGGCGAGCACGAGGCCTTCGAGCTGGAGAACGAGGTCTGCTGCGACGGCACACTGAACATGACGTACCTGGCGTTGAACCTGAGTCACTACGTCAACGGCGTGGCCAAGCGGCACGGGGAGGTGTCCCGCCTCATGTTTCGCCCCTACCGGATTGACTCCATTACCAACGGGGTCCACGCGGCCACCTGGGTCTGCGAGGCCTTCCATGAGTTGTTTGATGCGCATATTCCCGGCTGGCGGGAGGACAACTTCAGCCTGCGGTACGCCTTGAGTATCTCGCCGGACAAGGTGTGGGAGGCGCACATGCGGGCCAAGCGGGAGCTGATCGACACCGTGAACCGACAGGACAACGTCGGCATGGATCACGATGTGCTGACGATCGGTTTTGCCCGGCGGGCGACCTCCTACAAGCGTCCGGACCTGATCTTCCACGACGTGGATCGGCTCCGTGCGATCGGCTCACACAGGCCGCTGCAGCTTGTCTTCTCCGGCAAGGCCCATCCGCGGGACGAGACGGGCAAGGCGCTTATCCAGAAGGTCATCCAAACGGGACGGCAGTTGGGCCCGGATGTCAAGGTGTCGTATCTACCGAACTACGACATCGTGCTGGGCAAGCTGCTGACGGCGGGGGTGGACGTGTGGCTGAACACCCCGCAGCCGCCGATGGAGGCATCGGGGACGAGCGGGATGAAGGCGGCCCTGAACGGGGTGCCGTCGCTGAGCGTGCTGGACG
This sequence comes from Phycisphaerales bacterium, assembly GCA_011055475.1. Taxonomy (GTDB): domain Bacteria; phylum Planctomycetota; class Phycisphaerae; order Sedimentisphaerales; family Anaerohalosphaeraceae; genus DSDH01. The sequence goes on from DSDH01000157.1 coordinate 1,179, forward strand.
GCTGGTGGATCGAGGGCTGCATCGAGGGCGTCACCGGCTGGGCGATCGGGCCGGCGCAGCGGTCCGAGCAGGAAGCCAACGACCGCGAACAGGACGCCGCGTCGCTGTACGAAAAGCTGGAGTCGGCCGTGGCACCGATGTTCTATGACGATCGCAAGGCGTTCATGTGCATGATGGGCCACGCCATCGCGTTGAACGGCTCGTTTTTCAACACCCAGCGCATGATGCAGCAGTACGTCCTGAAGGGATACTTCCACTGAGCGGGGGCGGATCGGCGTCTGGACCGCAGTCTGCGGCGCAGTATCCGGGTGGCCCGGGGTCTGGATCAGTTTTGACACAAACGTGAGCGGATCATCTGCGCGCGGAGGGCGTCCCGGTGGTCGGGGTCGAGGGGCTTGCCCTGGCGGGCCTGAAGATGCGCCGGCTGGGTCAGCATGAACAACTCGTTGAGCGTGGCGACGCTGACGCCCTCGATACGACGGAGGTGGACGCCCATGCGGACGTGGCTGAGCAGGAACAGGGCCTCCTGTGAGCTGATGAGCCGGGCGCTGCGCAGCAGGGCCAGCGCCCGCTGAATCTTGTCATCCAGTTTGTCCGGCTGGGTCTTCAGAAGCTTCTCCCGGGCCAGAGTCTCATACTCGACGATCTTGGGGACGACCATATCGGTGAAGTTGCTCACGATCTGGTCCTCCGCCGGGCCGAGCGTCACCTGGTTTGACAACTGGAAGAAATCACCGACCGCCTCGGTGCCCTCGCCGAACAGACCGCGGACGGCCAGGTCGGTGTCGCGGGCGGTGTTGAACAACTTCTCGATCTGACCGGTCATTTTCAGGCCCGGCAGGTGCAGCATGACCGACACGCGGATGCCGGTGCCGACGTTGGTGGGGCACGCGGTGAGGTAACCGTATTCCGGGTCGAAGGCGTATTCGACGTGCTGCTCGATGAGATCGTCGATGCGGTTGATGCGCTCCCAGCAGGCCGCCAGTTGCAGTCCGGTCTGGAAGACCTGGATGCGGAGGTGGTCTTCCTCGTTAATCATGGCGGTGAACGATTCGTCGTGGGCGATGACCGCGCCGCGCGGCCCGGCGGCCCGCGCGTGTTGACGGCTGATGAGATGACGCTCCACGAGCAGGTTCTGCTCAAGGGTCGAGGCGGCGTTGAGGTCGATGAAAAACAGCTCCTGGCCCAGGTCCAGGGCGAGCAACGTCTCCCTGAGCCTCTGAAGGACTTCGCTCTTGCGGGCGGTCGTCAGACACGGGCAGAACTCGTACCCGGCCACGTTCCGTGCCAGGCGGATGCGCGAGGAGATCACGATATCGGCTCCCGGACCGGAGCCATCGAACCATTGGCTGACGTGATCGCTGAGTTCTGTGGGTCTCATTGCAGTTTCCGGAGCTGGTCGCGGATCTGCGCGGCGACTTCGTAATCCTCGGCCTGGACGGCGGCGTCCAGGCGCCGCCGGAGCCGCACGACCTCCACGTGGTTCCGCATGGCCCGTGGGGCACGGGAGGGAACCTTCCCCGCGTGGCGCGTATGTCCGGCCTGGGAGCGGGTGATGAGGGCTCGCAAGGGCTGATCGAACACCTCGTAGTCGTGGGGGCATCCGAGCAGGCTCTTCTGGCTGAACTTCTTCAAGGTCATGCCGCAGAAGGGGCAGACTTCATCCTGCACCGCGCCGGCCACGCCGGGGGCGGCGCTTTCTTCCTGGCCCTGGGACGACAGCAGGGTGCTGAGCAGCTCGTTGAGGGGGACCTGATTCTTGACGACGATGCCCTGCTTCTGAGCGCACTGCTCACAGATGTGGATTTCCGTCCGTTGACCGTGGCTGATCTCGGTCAGGTGAATGGTCGCCGTATGTTCCTTGCAGACCTGACACAACATGATTCTTCCTCCGGCTGGAATGGGCCGGTGTGTATGCCTGTTTTCATCACGTATCGGCGTTCATGCGACGCCGCTGTACCCTATTATACCCACGGATGGAACCGTTCAACAAGTGCCCAGCACCCCTTTACACTACGCGGTGATGCGCCGGTGGGTTCAGGGCGTGGACGGGCGGGATTCCAGGCGCCGGCGCAGGGCGTCGTAGACCGGCGCGGGGATCAGACGTGAGACATCGCCTCCGAGCAGGGCGATTTCCCGGACCATCGTGGAGTTGACGTATCCGTATTCCTCGCTGGTCATGATGAAGACGGTCTCGATGCCCGCAACGGTCCGGTTGGTCATGGCGAGCTGAAACTCGTATTGGACGTCGGTCAGGTTGCGCAGGCCGCGGAGCATGACATCCGCCCCGACCCGGCGGGCGAACTCAACGGTCAGGCAGTCATAGCTCTGCACGGAGACGCGGGGCTTGTCGGCGACGAGCTGTCGGATCATTTCAACCCGCTCGTCGGGGGTGAACAGGACGTCCTTGAGGGGGTTCTGGCCGACGGCGACGATGAGTTCGTCGAAGAGTTTGACGCCACGGCCGATCACGTCGAGATGGCCGTTGGTGATGGGGTCGAACGAGCCCGGAAAAATCGCCCGGATCGGCTTGTGTTTCATGGGGATCCCCCTTCTGACGCCCATCGCGCGGAGCACACCCCCGTCGGTCCCCGCCACCCGATCGGGCTAGCGGGCGGCAGGGTCGAGGGATTCGATGATGAGCTCCTCCAAATCCCGCGCCGTGTTTTCGGTGGCCAGTTGGCTCATGAAGGCCTCGGTGGCCGCAAGCCGGCGTTGGGCCAGGATGCGGACCGACTCGAATCGGAAGCTCTCCCGGAGCCGAGCCGGCCAGTACTCGTAGTCGACCTTCCGCTTCCAGCTCTCCAAAACGTCCGACACGCCCTTGCCGTGAATGGTGTACCGTCGAAACTCGTTGAACAGGCCGACGGCGCCCATGTCATCGAGGTTTCGGGCATCGGACAGGATCATGGCCTCGACCATCTCCGTATGTCGATCGGCCGAGGCGTTGATAATCTGGTTAATTTTGTCGATTCGCGGGCCGGGGATGGACCCCGTGAGCCGATCGGTGACCACCTGAGTGGAGAAGTCGCGCAGGTCGCTGGGGGTCATATCGGCCAGCACGAGCCGCGATCCGGGGTCCTGGGCGTCGGCATACCGGGCAAAGCCCGCGTCGCAGAAATAGGCTGCCCCGATCAGGCAGAACCGGTCGATGGCGACGTCGCGACCCGCTATTTCGGGCAGGCGGCAGATGTGCTCCACGTTGCGGACGATACGCAGCGTGCGGTCCCACAGCCAATTATCGGGCCCGCCCGTCAGGGTCGGGATCGTGAGGACCTGCTGGGCGATTTGGCGTACCACGTCGATTTCGGACATGCACACTCCCTTCAAAAGCCTCTACTTCCTTATCGCCGTTCGGCCGTGATTCGTCAAGTTTTTTTGCCCCGCGGGGCGTCACGGCCCATCGGTGCAGGCATGCGTCCGTTGCTCAGATGCGCAGG
>DSDH01000155.1 GCA_011055475.1 Phycisphaerales bacterium
GCCTCCTCGGCCGCGACCGCGGTGGTCACCTCGTACCGGCCGCGGAACGTCCGAACAAACGCCCGACACACGTCGGCGTCGTCGTCCAGACACAGGATCCGCGGTCGTGACTCAGGCTTGGGCATGGACGCCTTCCTCATCGAGCACCGGCAGATGCAGTCGCCTCCATGTCTCGACGTGATCGCTCAATCCCAGTTCCTGGAGGTAGGCCGTGTCAAACGAGTCGCTGACGCCGCCGCCCACGTCGCAGCAGAGCTCGCGATCGATCACGTCCGCCGCGTGCACGGCGGTCACGAAAGAGACCTCTTTCTGGACGCAACGGGACGGCTCATGATGGAACGTGACCGCCTCGACAATGTTGTTCGGCATGCCCCACAGGTCCAACAGGTGACCGCCCAGCTCCGCGTGGGTGATCCCCCACTGCTCCTTCTCCACGTGAAACAGGGGGATCCGCTCGCGGCGGGATTTCTCAATCGAGGCCAGCAGCTCATCGGCGAAATACAGAATCAGCACCATCTTGCCCGCATCGTGCAGGATGCCCGCCATAGTCGCCGTGTCCTGGTCCTGCTCGTCGAGCCCTTCGACCTTGGCGATCTCGCGGGCCAGCGAACCCACCCGGATGCAGTGTTCCTGCAGGGCCATCACCGAGAACTGACGGATCTTGGAATTTGGCAGCATGCCGAACACGCCGCTGGTGATGATCAGCGCCTCGGCGGCCTTTTGACCCAGATAGGAGACCGCGTGCACCGGGTCGATGATCTTGGTTTCCTGTCCGTAGAACGCCCGGTTGACCACCTGGAGGATCTTCGAGCTCATGCCGATGTCCTTGGCGACGGTCTGGCCGATCTGCCGCAGGCTGCACGAGGGCCGGTGGAACATGTCGATCACCTGCTGGTACACATCGGGCATCACCGGCAACGATTCGATCCGCGACAGGACGTGGGTGATCTCGCACCCGCGCAGGTGCTCGTACAGCGCCAGGGCCCGCGTCACCAGCGTCCGAAGCCGCTCGGCCTGGCAGGGCTTGGACACAAACTGGTGCACGCACTGAGCCGCCTTCGTGCGCAGATCCTTGTCCATGTAGCCGCTGAGCATGAACCGGATCACTTCGGGGTGCTTGTCCCGCACCGTCTGGAGGAACTGCACACCGTCCATGTCGGGCATGCGCAGGTCGGAGATGACCACGTCGTAGGCGGTCGTCTCCATGACCTTCAAGGCGTCCGAGGCCTTGGTGACGAATTCCATCTTCCACGTCCCCCGCATGCCGTGGAGCATGCGGCGCAGTCCACTGAGCACGTTGGGGTCATCGTCCACGAACAGAATGCGTTTTACGTCGCTCATTTTCGCCTCGGTTGTGCGCCTTCAATCGGAATGGTCATGGTAAACGTCGTGCCCTTGCCCACTTCGGTGTCGCAATCCAACCGCCCCTTGTGCTTGTCGCAGACGATCGTCCGGACGAACAACAACCCCTGACCCGTGCCCTTATCGCCGCCCTTGGTGGTGAAGAACGGCTCGTACATGCGCCGGCGGACCTCCTCCGGGATTCCCGTCCCCGTATCGGAAATGGCGATCACCACGTCGGGTCCCTCGCGGCGGGTGCGCACGGTGATCGTCCCCAGCTCCCCGCGGCCGCGGTCGATGACGTCGCCGATGGCGTGCGCGGCGTTGACCAGCAGATTGACGAACACCTGGTTCAAGTCATCAACGCAGCACATGACCAGCGGCAGGTTCGGATCGAAGTCGGTCTCCACGTGCGCCACGTACTTCAACGCGTTGTGCACGACGATCAGCGTGCTCCGCAGCGCCCGGTTGATGTCCGCCGGGGCCATGCGCCGCTCGTCAATATGCGAGAAATCGCGCATCGCCGAAACAATGGTCGAGACGCGGTTCACCCCCTCCAGCGTCTGCTCGATCGCACTGGGAATCTCGCCGCTCAGGAAATCCAGTTCGGCCTTGGCCTCGGCCTGGTCCATCTGCTCGCCGTCCTGCGGGCCGGCAAGGCCCTGGCGAACCTTCTCCTTGAATTGCTGATACGACCGAATCAGCTCCAGGACCTGCGCGAACGAATCGGCCAAAAACCGCATGTTGTCGCCGATGAACTGGATGGGCGTGTTGATCTCATGAACGATGCCCGCCGCCAGACGCCCCATGCTCTGGAGCATCTGGGTGCGTTCCAGGGCCCGCTCCGTCTGGCGCCGCAGGGTGACATCCAGGATCATCCCATCCAGCCCGACCACCTCCCCCGCCGCATCCCGTACAGGCACGGCGCGATCGAGCACCTCCCGGACCGACCCGTCGGACGTGCACAACCGGTACTCGACGGACATGGGCTCTCCCTGCTGCGCCGGTTCGTAGGCCTCCCGCAGGATGGCCCGGTCCTTCTCGTGCACCAGGTCCATCCACGACACCGCACCGCTTTGCACGTCGTCGACCGTGCGGCCGGTCAGGGCCTCGAACGGCCTGGCCAGCACGGTGAATCGGATCGGGTCGTCAAATATCGCGGAGTACACCACCTCGGGCAGGTGGTCGAAAAGGCGCTCGAGCGAGTCGGCCTGCAGGGGGGTCTTGCACTCGGCTTGCATGGGTTTTGAGCTCCACTTCCAGATATAGGACCGCATCAACCGGATATCGCTATGTCGGCAGATAACGGGCGGACTTTGACCGGGAAATGATCGGGATCGGCCCACCCGCACCGGCGTGCCGCCGGTGGGGCTCACGTCATGCGCGACAAGGGGAACTCGTCCGATAAAGCCCCCGCGACCGGATGAGCCGTCTTACATCAGGGCAAGCTGAATCATGACCTCGGCGACCCGATCCAGCGGGACGACCCTTTCCACGGCCCCCGTCTCGGCGGCGGCCTTGGGCATCCCATACACCACGCAGGAGGCCTCATCCTGGCCCACGGTGTGGGCGCCGGCCTGCCGCATCGCCAGCAGGCCCTGCGCCCCGTCATTGCCCATCCCCGTCAGGATCGCGCCGACGGCGTTGGCCCCGGCGTATTTGGCCACGGATTGAAAGAGCACTTCGACGCTTGGCCGTTGGTGGCAGACCGTCGGCCCGTCCTTGACCGTCACGTAGTAGTTCGCGCCCGAACGATTGAGCAGCATGTGGTAACCGCCCGGGGCCAGCAAAACGCGTCCCGGCACCACGGAATCGCCATTTTCCGCCTCCTTGACCTGTGCGGCGGACAGACTGTTGAGCCGCTCGGCGAACGACCGCGTGAACTGCGCCGGCATGTGTTGTACGATCACCGTGCCCGGTACGTTGGCCGGAAAGGCCGTCACCACCTCCGTCAGGGCCTGGACCCCGCCCGTCGAGGCGCCGATGGCGAAGATCTTGTTCGTGGTCTCAACCATCGACAGGCGGTGAACCGGCGCCGAGGTTCCGCCCCCCGGTCGCGCCGAGATCCGGGCCACCGCGGCGGCCTTGATCTTCTGGGCCAGATCCTCGCAGGCGTGGCCCACGGTGTACGACCCGCCCGGTTTGCACATGACCTCAACGGCGCCGGCCTCCAGGGCCGCCATCGCCGTCCGGCCCCCTTCCGGCGTCAAAGAGCTGAGCACGATGACCGGCATGGGCCGGTGCTGCATGAGCTTGCCCAGGAACGTGATGCCGTCCATGCGCGGCATTTCCACGTCGAGGGTCAACACGTCGGGCGCGAGCTGGACGATCTTGTCGCGGGCCACGAACGGATCGGGCGCGGTGCCCACCACCTGGATGGCGGGGTCCTTGCCCAGCTCCTCGCTCAAAATGCGACGCACGATCGCCGAATCATCCACGATGAGCACTTTGACCGTCTTCGCCTGTGCGAACATCGCCGGATTCCTTTATCCCCCCTGCCCCTGAACAATGCACTGTACGGCGACGGGCCAGCCGTCGACCCGCGCCCATTGGGTGCCCTCGCCACCGGTCAGGTGATCCCACACCGCCCGATCGCGACAGTCCTCCCGGCGCGACACCGTCACCTCGAAGGTCGGCTCATCGGCCACGGCCAGCATCGGCAGCAGCAGGCCACACACCACGTTCGCCAGCTCCTGAACGGCATCGGCCACCTGCTCGTCGTCGCGCGGCCCCTCAAGCAGCACGTTTTGGACCAGCGCCCGGCCCAGCGCCTTGGGCAACGCCACGCGACACGTCCCGCAGGCCGGCCCCGAAAAGTCCACCGCCGCCGCCAGAAAGTCCTCCGGCACACGTTCCTCCAGCGCCACGTCGTCCTCGACCACCCCCATGAAGGCCATGGTCTCAAGAGCCCGTCGCAACGCCTGGGTTGCCAACATTCCCGTATTCATCTCAACCACGGCACCACTCCACGTTTTGTTCCAGGATCGCCCGAAAGGCCTCGGGCGTGAACGGCTTGTGCAAGAAGTCCACCACCCCCTTGGTGCGCAACTGTTCCAACCGGCCGGGATTGCACTCGGCGCTGATCACCACGACGGGAATCGCCGCGTACGCCGGCTCGGCCTTGAGACGGTGCACCAATTCGCAGCCGTCCATGTCCGGCATGTGCAGGTCGGCCAGGATCAGATCCACCGGTCGGTCCGCCAGCAGGGCCAGCGCCTCTCGCCCGTTGGCCGCCTCCAGGATCTCGCCCACGTCCAGTTCCAACATTTCCACC
>DSDH01000118.1 GCA_011055475.1 Phycisphaerales bacterium
ACCGACAGCGACCGGATGTCCAGTTCCTCACTCATACCGACGGCCCTCCCGGCCACGGTTGGCCTGCCCGTCTACGAGCGACCGTGTCCATCTTCTTGAGCTTCTCCGTCTGCGTGTACGAGGCCAGGTATCGCGTCGGCAGCGTATCCCAGGTGTAGGCCCCGAAGAGCCGGTCTATATCGACGTACCGCTCCAGGATCGCCGTCTTGTGCGCCATTGAGGCGTTTCGGAACTTCGAGGATGAGGCCAGCCGAGCGATGGTCTCGGAATCGTCCTCGACGCCGCGAAGGACCAGGGTGTCCATAATCACCGTCGGCAGGCTCTCGGTCCCGCGCGATTCCGCGGCCCAGAAGCGGTTGCCCCGGTAGAAGATGCCCTGATACTCACGGTGCCGGCCCTGACTGAGGACCTTCACGATCCGGCCGCGGTAGTTGACCGGACTCATCGGCCAGCAGGCGCCGGGCGTCGCCGGCATCGGTCGAAATGGCGTGGAATGGACCTCGATACCCCACTGGGGATCGATCTTTGTCAGGCCTTCATCAGCCGCCGCCAAGTCTTCGAGGAACTCAAACCAGTCTTCCTCGGTCTCAGTGGGGTATCCGACGATGTTGTATATCTTCCTGCGGTTGGGGCCGACCTGCGCCGCGGCCAGACCCCGGAAGAACCCCCGCAGCATCTCTCGCGTGATGGGTTTATTGACCATCCGCCGAAGCCGCTGCGAGAACCCGTCCAGTCCCACGATCCGAAGTTTCGGCAGGCCCCAGGTGTCGGGCTTGTCGAGGTCCAACTCGAAGATCGTCTTTTCCGCCGACCCGCCCCAGAGGACATCCCCGGCCCCTGCCTCGTTCTGAAGACCTCCGACGTGCCGGCGATGCCACGTATATGCACAGAACAGGCACTTCCTCTGGCAGCCGTAGGCCGACTCCTGCCAGTTCTTGCCGTTGGCCAGGGGGACTGGGTACGGATACAGCGCCGTCCCGGCGTCGATGGTGTACGTCTTGCCCAGGTCGAACTCGGCCGCATGGACGACCGATGGATGCTCGTACTGCCGGCCCGCCAGGGCCGCCCCGACAGTCGGCACGATATACTCTTCCGACCGGCCCAGGCAGAAGACATCGCACCACCGCAGGAACGGCCGGACGTTCAGAAGCCCCGCTCCGCCGGCAATGACCGTCGGGCGAAACGACGCAGGCCACCGCAGCCGCTCTCCGATGAACGGATACCAGTCGCAGCCGGAGGTGATGGATACCAGGACCACCCTGTACCGACCGGCCGTCGCCGACGAACAGTAGTCCACCTCGATCCCCGCCTTGCGCAGGGCATGGCAGACCATCTCCAGGCCCGGCCAGGCCCGGACGTTGTACGATTCGACGGTGTAAGCGGGCTTGGCATACCTGCTCTGGACGTAGACGGCAACTTGGGCGCTCATGGCTCTTACTCCAGGGGGAACTCATGCCCGCACTTGGGGCAGCGGACGGTCTCTATCGCTTCGTCGGAATCGGCCTGTCCTTCGTCGAGGTCCGTATCGAACTGCCGCAGGTACTCGGTCAGTTCCTTCTCGGTGAAGCCCACGAGCTTGAGGTCGAAGCCCTCATCCCGAAGCTCACCCAGTTCGATGGGCAGAAGGTCAATATCCCACTGTGAATCCTCAGCGGATCGGTTATCGGCCAGCCGGTAGGCCCGGGCCTGTTGCGGCGTCAGGTCCTTCGCTACATGGACGGGCGCCTTCTCCAAGCCGAGCTTGAGGGCCGCCTTGTAGCGGGTATGGCCCACCACGATCACACCGTCGCCGTCCACGACGATGGGCTGGCGAAAACCGAACTCTTTTATGGAATCGGCGACCGCCTGGACGGCCTTGTCGTTGCGCCGCGGGTTCTTCTCGTAGGGCCTGATACGGTCGATGTTCCACTGCTCAATCTTCATGCCAATACCTCCGTGTATAGCCTGTCTTTGGCCTGTTTTGGGCCCGCTTTGGCCCGCTGCGGCCCGTTTACGCTGTCCAGGGTGGCCAACACCGCCCCCGGTTGATTTCGGGCCTGCGCGGGCACACGCGGGCCCGTTTTGGCCTGTCTGTGCTGAGTCGTTACCATAACGCTGGGTCGTTCCGTATCGGTTTCGGATTCGCTTTCGCCGCCGCAGGTGGCCGGACGGGTTTATGGGCGTCAGCCGGCACGTCCACGGGCGCTGGCTCGGCGGCAGTCTGGGAGTAGACCGGCCAGGGGCAAGGCCAGACGTCCGTGCTGATCTGCGGGCCATCGTAGCCGGCGCAGTAATGCCACACGTCCGGCGGCGGATCACAGAACCGCCGGCCCGTACCCCAGGTCGTACAGGTTCCCCCGATCCCCGCCCGGCAGGTAGGCTCGCCGTACCTGTTCATCTCGAATTGCCGGCAGTCCTTACACCGGCAGTGCCTCAGAAGGACGACGCCATCGTCCGGCCCGACGACCTCCGTCATGGTGTACCCCCTTTGATCTGATGTAAGTTCATGTTCCATAATGCTTTACGTTCAACTTGCGATCACGATGGCCAGCGTGTCAAGCATAGGCGGGCCTGTGAACGCGAAATTCACGCGCCGATCAGCAGGGTGGTTCGTCTCCGTGCTCATCGTAGGTGCCTCCATGTTTTGCCGTTCTTAGCATTCCACGCGGTGCTCAGGCTGATTCCGAACTCACGGGCAATATCGCAATACCGCCGGCCGGGGTTGTCCCGCATGGCTCGAACGTCCTCCTCGCACAACTTCGCGCGGCCGTTCTGCTCACCAACCACAGTCGCCCCCTTCATCCTGCCCTTACGCGCCGCATCCATGGCGTTCGCCCTGGCTGTTCCGAGCATCAAGTGGGATGGATTCACACAGGTCGGGTTATCGCAGGCGTGGAGCACGAAGAGCCCTTCGGGGATCGGGCCATGATGCAGTATCCACGAGACCCGGTGGGCTCGCCATAGCCGCCGCTGAACTCTGACCAACCCGTAGCCCCTGCTGTCGTTGTTCCCGGTCCACGGCCAGCACTCCGACCGCGGCCCCGGCTTCGTGTGCCCCCGGAACGCCTTCTCCGCCTTCCTCATCCAAGCGGCTCTTCCTACAGCGTCTGGACCGACGAAAGAAGCGTCTGAATCGCCTTCCCGGCCGTTTTCGGGGCTTGCCGCCAGCCGCGGCCCACCGGCCAAGCCGCCAGCGGCGTCGGGTGCCTCGTCAACGTCAGCTGGACCTCTGCAACCCCTTGTCATGGCGTGTCTTCTCCTTATGCGCGCTGAAAAGAACGAAAAAAACCTGGGCCGATACCGTTCCCGCCCCGGGAGCAGGGATAACCCCCGCCGGAAGGACCCGTTTGGACCTTTGTTGCCTCTCGATACCCCATCCAAAAGCGCACCGACCGTCCTCCTGCGCGCACTCTCCGTGGGGGTCTTGCTGTAGCTGGAACCGGACCACAGGAATCTCTCCATCACTTTCCCTCCCTCCAGCTTCGGACCAGGGCTTGGATGGCGGCCCTGATGTAGTCGGGTAGCTCCGGCCAGACGGCCGCAATCGCGGCCAGCTCGCAATTCTCTCTCTCGGCCCCCTCCATCCCACCGGGTGTCAACCGGGGTGTCAACGGTGCATCTGAATGCTCACAAGTCTTTTGTTTGCAAGCATTTACACTCTCCGCAGGGCGGTCTTGAAAACCGCTGTGCCGAAAGGCACCGGGGGTTCGAATCCCTCCCGCTCCGTTGGCCCGCCAGAGAACCCTTTGAGGATTCTGCGCCCTAATTCCATATCTAATAAAGACTTACGCAGACGCGGAGGGGGTGATGTCTGCCGGCTGAGGGCTTGGCGTGCCCGGTATGGCGTGGGCGGCCGGGCCGCCATCGGGGGCTCGCATGGCAATCGGGCTGGTCGGGGCCTTCTCCGCATGCTCGATTCGTCCGCGAAACAGACGCCAGGTCCACCCACACATCCGCCGCAGGGTGTGGTACATGCCCCACATGCCATAAGCCTGTACGAGGGCATCGCCGCAGTGGACGCCGACCTTGTGCTCGATGCGGCGGTAGATGCGCCTCAGATGGGAGTACTGTCGCAGCACGTAAGGCGGCGTTGTCTCGGCGTCCGCCAGCGGTATCGTGGTACAGGGCCATATCAGGGCCGCCAGCAGCCGAAGCAGGTTGAAGAAGTAAATGTAGCCGACGAAGATGTTCAGTTGCTTGACCCACGGCCGCGGGTGCGTCGATGCAATGACATGCACCGCGTCCCATTCATAGGGCTGGATGTCCCGGCCGTCGACCTTGTTGAACACCATTTTCGACTCATACATTTGCTCATATGTGCACGAACCGGGTTGCGGCATCAGCATCAGAATATGCACGTAGACCGACCCGGCCTTGCGCAGAAGGCGAAGCTGGTTCAGCAGACCGTAATGGCCTCGCAGCGAATACAACGGCTGAGAGTCGTGGTGCATGAGCATGGGAACCGGGAAGATACCGCTGGTGCGCAAGGCGTCAAGGGCCTCCAGCGTGCGGTCCTTGCTCTGACCCTTACTCACAAGGGTGGCGGTGATATCTTCGACGCCGAGCCAGAGTGCCGCCAGACCCGACCGCCGGATCGCCGGCAGATGCTCCTTCAGTCGCAGCACATCATGCACGG
>DSDH01000277.1 GCA_011055475.1 Phycisphaerales bacterium
CGGCTCGATATAGGTCCGGTCGGCCAGCTCCGGGTCGGTCATGATCGTCGCCGGGTTGCTGTTGACCAGCACGACCTCGTAGCCCTCCTGGCGCAGCACCTTACACGCCTGAGCGCCCGAATAGTCGAACTCGCAGGCCTGGCCGATCACGATCGGACCCGATCCGATGATCAGAATCTTCCGGATGTCGTCACGCCTGGGCATACATACGCCTTCCGCTCTGGGCGGGCCTCTTACAGACAGGGACTCAGCGCCGAACCGAAAACTGGCATTCGCGGGATTATAGAAACCGCCCAAAAGGGCTGCAAGGCATTTCGCGCGGATTGGCTGCGGACGGTGCGAATGATGATCGCAAAACGCACGCGCCTGACTCGGCGCCGATGCGCGCCGCTGCGCCCCGATGCGTCCCTCTTGGCTCTACCGCCGCCGGGGTACGCTGTTGGCGTCGGCCGCGCCACCGGCTGCGGCCACCTCCGGAAAGCCCTTGGCCAACGCATCCTGCAATTCTTCGTAGATCGGCTGCAGTACCTGCATCAGCTCCGGATCGCGATCACTCTCCCGAACGAGCTGGTCATGCCACTCCAGCAGGCGATTGACCTCGGTCTCCGCGGCCTGACCCCGCAGGCCCTTCCACGTCTGGAACTTGGCCTTCAGATCCTCGTAATAGGCGGTCTTGTCCACCGGCAACTGGGGAACATAATCCACCAGCCCTCGGAACAGATGCACCGTGGGCGACTTGGCGAAAACGGGGTCGGCCTCGACGAGTTGGTCCATCAGCTCGCCGGCCTTTGTCTCGGCCGCCTCGTAGGCCTCGATATTGGCCAGGCGATCGGCCAGCATCATCTTCGCGTACAGGCAAAGCAACGCCCGTTTCTGTACGCTCGCCGCGGTGCCCTGCGTCTCGTACTGGGCGGCGGCCTTGTCGAACAGCTCCATCGCCACCTTACCCGCCGCTTCGACCTGTGTGCGGCACTTGGTAACGACCGGCTCAAGCGACACCGCCAGCCCCGACTGATCGAGCCATTCCAACGCTCCGATCTGCCATTGCACGGTCTGGTAAAGCTCGGCCTTCTCCCCGGCCACCAGGGCGGCGGACATGTGCGCCTCGGCGACGGGCGCTCCGGCCGCGCGTCGCATCCCGCTGGGGGCGCGGCCGTAAGCCTCCGCGGCCTGGCCATAGAGCGAGATCATCGTGTCGGCCATCTCGGTATAGGCGTCCAAGGCCGAGCTCAACTCGCCGCTGAGCCAGGCCACGCGCTCGACCTGCCGCTTGTGATCGGCCCGGGTCTGCTCCAACTGCGTCGCCAGGTTCTCCTGCTCGGGCGAGGTCCGCACGGCCTGCATCTTCTGCTCGGTCGCCGCGATCCGGCCGCGGATCTGCTCGATCAGCGGCTCAACGATATCGAGCTGCATCTGCACGCTCCGAGCCTGATCGCTGGCGTTCTGTGCCTCGATCAGATACGGCTTCTGGGCGACCAGTAACTCGTAGCCCCGCTGACGCGTCTTCGCCTGCTCGTCGCCGGTCAGTAACTCGGCCTGTTTGAGCCGCGCCTGGCCGTCCGCCTGCATCTGTTGAATCTTCGCTTGGGCCGCGTCGTGCTTGGCCATCCACTGGGTCTTCTGCTCCTGGAGCGCAGCGCGGCGGGCCTCGGCCTGCTGCAATTGCGTCCGCAACCCCGGCTGACCCTCGACGCCCCCGACCAGAAGCTTCTCCAGCGTGGCCTCTTCATCCCGCAGGGCCTGTTGCAGCCCGGACAGGCTGTCGATCTGGTTCGCCAGATCTGTCGCGCGGCCGGCCTCGGTCAGAATCTCGGCCAGAATCCGCCGCACCTCGCGGGCATTCCTGTTCAGGCCCATCCGCAAGTGCTCGGCCTGCCCGGCGGCCAGGTTGCCCGCCGCCAGAAACGCCGGCCCACGGGCCTCGACCGTCCGAGGGGTTTTGCCGATCGCCTTTTCCACCTGCTCATGCGCCACCGCGTACACCGAGGCCCGGTCGACCGGACGAATCTCCCTGTCGACCACCTCCACGGGCTGCGCCGCCCGGACCTGGGCCCTGGCCGCGGCCACCTGTCGGCGCAGCTCCTTTGCAGCCCGATCATTCGGATTGTCCGAGCAGCCGACCAGAAGCCCGGCCAAAGCCAGGAGAAACACCCCCGCCGACGTGGTTCCGTGTTCGTGCACTTCAGCGTCTCCGAAAAAGCCCCGATGTGAACGCCTTATCTTAATCCCCGGCCCGCGGGCCTGTCAAGCCAATTCCGACGGCCAAGCGAGGCCGGCGAGCCGCCTCGGCTCAAGCGGCCGCCACGTTGAGCCGATACGGGGGAAAACCGGTTTGCCGGGGGCGTTCGAGAACCGAGCGACCTTCCGGGGGCTTGACAGACGGGATCAACAACGGTGCAGACCACTCAACTGAGCGAACACCTGTGGCAAAGCGTCCTGGAGACCTTCGAGACGATGATCCCGCTACCCCTCCAGCGGGTGGACGACCCAAAGCCGGCCCCCTCCGATGGGCCCCTCTGGGCGGGCTCGATCACGTTCACCGGGGACCTGCGCGGCTGCCTGACCCTGCTGTGCAGTGCGGACTGCGGCGAGAAGATGGCCCGGACGATGCTGATGCTGGAGGACTCCGAGCCGGTTGACGAGGCCGATCTCAAGGATGCCCTGGGCGAAATCGCGAATCTGGCGATCGGCGGACTCAAATCGCGCCTCCTGGCCGCCGGGTGCACGCTGGACATCTCCATCCCCACCGTCACGCGAGGCCGGGATCTGCGACCGGCCCTGGGCGTCGATGTCGAGCGATTCAGCCTCCTGATCGAAACCGAGGGCCACACCTTCGAGTTTGTCCTGGCCTGCAAGTAGCACCGATCACGGGCCTCGTCCAAGCGTGGGCTGGGCTGTGCCCACGTGTGCACCGTTTCCCACCTGTCCTACCAAGGTGCGTGGCACGGCCATCCGCCGCCGGTCCGCCGGAGGCGGATGGCCATGGGATGACGAACGCCCCCTTCTTCAGGACATGCCCACGCTGGCGTGGGCATGCCACCCGACTCCATGGCGGCCACGCGACCGCGAGTAGGGTGGACTGCGTCCACGCTGTGTTCATTACGTGCGCGCCAGCACTCTTGCAGGGCCCCATCCACTTCGCTGCGCTCAGTAGCTGCCACCCCTCGGTACGGGCGGACCGGATCGGGGAGCCCGTGGCCATGCCACCCGGCCGCGCGCAAGGTGGGCTGTGCCCATCGCGTGCGTGCCACCCGGTCCACCACCCCCGAAGGGGCGACACCGTCGTCGTCATTCCGAGCGACGCGGTGCGAAGCGCAGCGAAGCACCGCGGACCGAGGAATCCGTTCTTCAGCGTCGCGCGGCGACGCCGCATCTTTGTCATTCCGAGCGCAGCGGTGCGCAGCAGAGCGAAGCGCCGCGGAGGCAAGGAATCTGTTCGTCAGCATCGCACAGCGACGCCACTGATGTTGTTGCGGCTCCGCTCGGGTGCCTTGCGGAAGGATTGTTTGAACGGATCCCTCCACTGCGGGCCTTCGGCCCTTCGGCCAGGATGACGGTGAGGGGGCTTACAAAGTCATCGGGTGGCAGCCACTGAACCCGAAGGGTGAAGTGGATGGCGTTGGGCGGGGACCCTGGAGACTCCCCTCCATCCTGCCGGCACCCAGGAAAGGTGGATGGCAACGACCGTGCCTCTTGGCAGAGGCATCGCGCCCGCGTAGAATCCCCACGGGCCAAAGACCATGGGCACACGACGATGCTATCTCGACATTGAAACGGCCGGCACCGGCTTCGGTTCGTGCCAAATCACCGTGATCGGCCTGGGTCTGGAGGGCCCGAACGGCATCGAGGTCATCCAACTCGTCGGCCATCACGTTACCGACCTGGCCCTGCACAGGGTCCTTGACGAGGCCGGACGGGTTTACACCTACAACGGCACCCGGTTTGACCTGCCGGTCATTCGCCGTGGCCTGGGAGTGGACGTGGCCGGCCGCGTGCCCCACCATGACCTCATGTACGACTGCTGGCGATGCGGGCTCAAGGGCGGCCTCAAGGCCGTCGAGCGCCGACTGGGCATCGAGCGCCAGACCCAAGGTATCGACGGCCGGATGGCCATGCGGCTCTGGTGGGACTACGTCCTGCACGATGACCACGATGCTCTTCACACGTTGCTGCTCTACAACCGCGAGGACGTGACGAACCTCGCCCTCCTCCGCACCCGCCTCGGCGTGGACTGATCGACTCTGCCATGATCGGCTCGCGTGTTGACGCGATCACTCAGCCTGCTACAATCGCCGGCAAAGAAACCCCTGGAGTGGAGACCAATGGAGAACTTCGAATACTGCAATCCGGTCCGCATCGTGTTCGGGGCCGGTTCGATCGCCCGGATCGCCGACCTGATCGACCGCAACCATAAGGTCATGGTGACCTACGGCGGCGGCTCCATCAAACGTAACGGCGTGTATGACCAGGTCGCCGAGGCCCTGGCCTCGCACGCGTGGGTCGAGTTCGGCGGCATCGAGCCCAACCCGCGCTACGAGACCTGCATGAAGGCCGTCGAGAAGGCCCGCACCGAGGGCGTCGATGTCCTGCTGGCCGTCGGCGGCGGC
>DSDH01000161.1 GCA_011055475.1 Phycisphaerales bacterium
CTGACGTCACCGCAACGCTCGTCAGCAACGAATCGGGCCCCAGCTCGGCCCACTGGTCGGCCAGCCGTCCATCGCGGAACACCGCCACGCGGTGCGGCAGACCCACGTAGAGGGTCCCGTCGGTGTCGACGGCCAGGCACCTCGGTTGTCCCGCGGTAAGTAAGCCGCGCGGCTGCCCATCCGCGTCGAACAGCCGGATCTGATAGTCCCCGGCCACATAAATGTGATCATTGGGCCCGACGGCCAGACCGCGACACGTCTCCAGGCCGGTGTCAAAAACGGCCGCCTCACGGTAACCGATCATCCCCGGGTCCACCCGCGTCAGCGACTCGACGTCGTAATCAAAGTCCGGCCCCAGACCGCTTCCGCCGCGGCCGGTGGTGTCCCAGAACAGGACAGCCGCCAAGCCCGCCAGGCCCGCCAAGGCCACGACGATGCCCAGGAGGATGCCGGAATCGACTTTTGCTGTATGACGATTCATCTCTCGGACCTTTCAGGACCGTTTTCGGTGTTCCACCCAAGGCTCTCATTATAGGAGAAATGCAACACCAGTTGCAACCACGGTGTCCGCGGTTGGGCCTGTGTCGGGCCGCCTTTGTGGTCGGACGAATTGTCTTGACCGGGCCGAAAAGTGCCGATAGGATGCTTTGTTTGTTGGGTGCCGAAGAATTGGCGGGACAGCGGCCTATGGAAATGACCTGGCTGATGCGTTTTCGGATCCTCGGCGTGATCGCCGTGGGCGTTCTTCTGGTGGGCTGGCTGGGCGAGCCCTTGGTACGCCCGGTGGATCCGCAGGGGGCCATCACGCTGTATGGCGGGGCGATCCGGGTGACCGATGCCGCGGCATGCCTGGTTTTGGCGGCCGCGGCGGGGGCGGCGGCCTTCTTCGTCGCCTGGCCTTACGGCTGGTATATAGCCCCGTTGGCGGCCCCGGCGGGGTTATGCTTCTGGACGTTGCGTTCAGGGACGATGCTCAACCTGATGCTGTATCGGCCCACCGTGGCCGAGCGGCAGGAGGTCTATGCGGCCTTGAGTTGGGAGGGTCTGTTTTGGCTGCTGGTGGTAGCGGCGGGATTTGCGGGTGCGGCCGCGGCCCGGGCGCTGGTGCGCCAGACGCCACCGCCCATTCCGGGCCAGAAGGAGGCCCGTCGTAACAAGGGCAGCATCGTGAACGGAATCGGGGCGCTGCTGGTCTCGGTCGTCATCGGACAAGTCGGGATCGGGCTTTTGGCTCAGGATGTGCGGCTTTTCGATGCGCAGATCGGTTCGGTCGTCGGCCAGCCCGGTGCCGGGCAGATCGCCTTTGCGTCGTTTGCATCCTTCGCCGTAGCCGCCTTTATCGCCAAGAGATTCTTCAACACCCACTTTGGCGTTCCCGTGGTGGCCTCCTCGGTGGTCGTATACGTGGGCATCGTGCTGTTTGCCTCCAAGCCGGATATCCTACAGTATATGGTGGATACCTACGCGCCGGCCTTCTTCCCGCGATCGGCTTGCGCGGTGCTACCCTTGCAGATGGTGGCCTGGTCGGTACCGGGAGCGATGGCCGGTTATTGGATGGCAATCCAGATGGAATACCACCGTCAGCAGAAATGACGCAAGTCTTTTATTAACAAGTTCTTGTGCATTTTCTTCGAATTTCATCCGCAGGTCTGCGGGCAGACTCGACCGCGACGTGAATCACATCTCTTCGCCCCCTGTGGCCTTCGTAAGCTCTTTATTTGAAAAGACTTACATGGTTTTCGTCCGATAATATTTGCCTGTTTGCCCGATTGGCGAAAAATTGGTTTTTCTACGTTTGTAAAAAGCCGATGACAGCAAAGCGAGTGAATGCCGCCGGGGCCGAGTGCCGATAGTAAAAAGGTCGGCCAAAAACGAGGCAGACGCGTATAATTGACTACGGAGCGGAAACTTAGCACCGGACGACGGCGACGATCCGACCGATAGACCAGCACAAGAAGGAGCCGCGAGAATGTTGGTCCTGAGCAGACAGAAGGATGAGTCGATCATGATCGGTGACGATGTCGAGATCACGATCGTTGACGTACGGGGTGACAAGGTTCGCCTCGGCATCAATGCCCCGCGGGAGATTTCCGTCCATCGCAAGGAGGTCTACGAAGCCATCCAGCGCGAGAAGGCCGAGAAGGCCAAGACCGAGCCCCCCAGCGACGCGGCCGCAGACTAGTCGTAGCCCACGGTCATCCTTCCTGCATTCCGCGGCCCCGGCCGGATGGTCAGGGCCGTTTTTTTGCGCCCGGCGAACTGTGGTCTACATCGTCCGGCCCTGTCACAGAATCAACATCGCATCCCCGTAGGAGTAGAACCGATACCGCTGCTCAATCGCGTGCTGGTAAGCGGCTCGGATAGTGTCGAGCCCGGCAAAGGCCGCAACCAGCACCAGCAACGTCGAGCGGGGCAGGTGAAAGTTGGTCATCATCGCGTCGGTCACCTGGAAACGGAATCCGGGTCGGATGAACAATCGCGTGGTCCCGCTGCCGGCCTCGACGCGACGCCCGCGGGCCACAGTCTCCAGGGTTCGGACGGAGGTCGTGCCCACGGGGATGACGCGACCGCCGTTTTCAATACTGGTATTGATGATTTCGGCGTTGGCCGGGTCGAGGGCATACCGCTCGGCGTGCATCGGATGGTCCTCCAGTCGCTCGGTGGCGACGGGCCGGAAGGTCCCGGCCCCCACGTGGAGCGTCACGCGGGCCATGGTCACCCCGACGGCGGCCAGGTTGTCGAGCAATTCAGGCGTGAAGTGCAGCCCGGCCGTGGGGGCGGCGATCGCGCCCGGCTGGCGGGCGTATACGGTCTGGTAGCGCTCGGCATCCTCGGTGCTGGGGCCCGCGGCATCGCGTCGGATATAGGGCGGCAAGGGAACCGCCCCGATCTCGCCCAGGATGGTGACGGGGTCGCCCAAGGCGTCGCCCGTCAGCAACCAGAGCCCCTCTTCCAGACGCTCGGCGGCCTGGACGCGCGACCACGCGTGGCCGTGGCGGTCCAGAATATCAAGGCTCTGGCCCGGGTGGACGCGGCGGGCGTTGCGGAGCATCACCTTCCACCGGCCCGGCGCGGGGGATTCGAGGAACAGGCCCTCGATCATGGCCCCCGTCGGTCGCCGCGCCCAGAATCGGCCGGGCAGGACCCGCGTATCGTTGAGGACCAGGCAGTCACCCGCACGGAGAAGGCGCGGCAGATCGGTGACGACGCGGTCGTCCAATCGCCCTCCGGTTCGGTCCAGAACGAGCAGCCGTGCGCGGTCGCGGCGGGCGGCGGGCCGTTGAGCGATCAGCTCGGGCGGCAGATCGTAATCCAGTTCGTCGGTGCGCATGGGAAAAGCCTACCACGTCGGGGCGTTCTTTCAATCCGTCGCGGGCAAGATATGCTTGACGGGGCAAAGACGTCTCACCCGGCTGCGGGATAAACCAAACTCTCATCCGCGGCCAATTCCTGGTTAACCCGGCGGCTGTCTCATCCGATAGAATGCCGGTCGCAGCACGGGTGATTCGGTACGCTCAGGAAGCACGAAGATGAACGGCGAGCCGTCGTACGAAGATCTGATCACGTCAATCTCCTCGATGAGCAAGACCCAGGTCAAGCAGCGGCTGCTGCACTTCAAGGGCCGGCCGCGACTGGACTTCACCGAGAGCTTCCTGGACGGGCTGACCACGGACCGCCTGCGGCACATTCTGCTGGCGGCGATGATCACCAGCCGTCGTCACTGACCCGGCCGCGCTCGCTCGACGCCGCTGCTCGGCACTGCCGGTCCAGCCATGGCTCGGCGAATACCCTCGACAAGTCCCCGACGTGTGGATGGGCGGCTCGCCCGCCGGCGATCTCGTTCCCCGATTGGGCATCGGCCCGCTTCTACTCACCCCCTGGGGCCTCGCGGGAATAAAGGGGCGCAAAAAAACGGCCGGCGTTTGTGGCGACGCCGGCCCTTGCTGAGGCAATACCGAAATATACAATATCAATCGTATGACCCGCCTCAGCGGCTGTGAGAAAAGTAGTTATGAGAAGAAAAAGAGCACAGCCCTACGCCTATAGTATACACCCATCCCGCCCCCTGTGGAAAACTTTTTTCAAAAAATTTCCAGTTTTTTTTCGCTCCGCCGGGGTCGTGCGCTCCTGGCCCCTCCTCGTGTCGCCATGGGCAAAAAACGCAAAAAATGGGCCTTCAGTAGAGCCGAGAGGCCGAAAACCGAAATGTTCTATAATCTACAAACACTGTTCTGTTTGGGCGGACTTTAGCGCGGAACGGGCTGTGCACGACCTCGCCCGAGGCGACATCGCCACCTGCCCATCAGGGAGCTCGGTGGGTTGGGTAAGTGATCCGAGAATTGTCAGGCACCGTAGGCATTCCGAGGGGGCAGGGCAAACGCATTCTCATGTTTTTTGAGTGATCAGGTGGAGCAGAAAGTCGTGATCCCATCCGCCGAGCTTTCGTTTCTGTCGGATACTGGCCTGTCGCGTGGTGTCGGCCTTGAGCAAGCCCAGGGCGATATGGGACAAACGCACGTAGTTCTCGTCGGCGTGGCCCTTGCGAATGCGACTCTGATCCTCGGAAAACACCACATCCATACACC
>DSDH01000149.1 GCA_011055475.1 Phycisphaerales bacterium
ACCGCGTGCGAGAAGATGTCCTCGTGGGCGTGCGTCATCTCACCGCTGGAGAACGTCGCCCCGTGAATGCCATCACGGCCGGTGCGCCCGCCCACGACCACGATCAGGTGGCCCGACCGCGGGTGCTTGAAACACAGGTCCTTCGGGATCAGGCCGACGTTGCCACAAAAGACGAGCGGATTGGCCAGGTACCGCTCGTCAAAGTAGATCGCCCCGTTGACGGTGGGAATCCCCATACGGTTGCCGTAATCCCGGACCCCCGCGACGACCCCCTTCATGATGCGTCGTGGATGCAGCACACCCTTGGGCACCCGGTCCTGCGGCAGGTCCGGCGGGGCGAAACAGAACACATCGGTATTGGCGATGGGCTTGGCGCCCATGCCCGTGCCCATGGGGTCCCGGATGACCCCGCCGATGCCCGTGGCGGCCCCGCCGTAGGGATCGAGCGCCGAGGGATGATTGTGCGTCTCGACCTTGAAGCACACGGCCATGTCCTCGTCGAACTCCACGACGCCGGCGTTGTCCGCGAAGACGCTGATGCACCAGGGCTTGTCCAGGTCGCGCGTGGCCTTGAACACCGTGTCCTTGAGCAGGTTCTCGAAAACGACGACCCGCCCATCATGCTCCATCTCCACCCGGCTCTTGAGCGTCTTGTGCACGCAGTGCTCGCTCCAGGTCTGCGCCAGGGTCTCCAACTCCACGTCGGTCGGCTCGCGACCCTGCCCGCGATAATAGTCACGGATCGTGCGCATCTCGGCCGGGTTCAGGAACAGATCACGGCTGCGGCTGATCGCCATGAGCCCCTCGTCGTCGAGGGCCGTCAGCGGCACCTCGACGATCCGCAGGCGGTACGGCTCGACGTGCGGACCGGGCGGCTCGCTGTCGGTCCCGTAAATCACCTCCTCGATGCAGTCGTTGGCCAGGATGCGGCGGACCAGCATGTCCCGCTGGGACTCGGAGAGGTGTCCAAGCAGGGTGTACTTGCGGGCTGTCCGCACCTGGGCATCGGGGATGCCTATGTCGGCCAGAGCCGCTACAACCGACTCGGCGACGGGGTCGGTCACGCCGCTCTTGAGATGCACCTCTATCGTCGTGGCCGGCATCGGCCCAACCGGGGGACCGACCCGCCCGATACGGAACTCCTGGCAGACGGTATCGGTGAGCAGCTCGCGCCCGATCCGTTCGGCCATAAGCCGGTCAAAATCCCCCTCGATCAGGAAAACCTTGGCGGTATACACCGCCTCCACCGAGCCGATGCCCAGCTCGCGGATCTCATCCAGCACCGCTTGGCCGCGGACATCGGCGAATCCGGCCCGGTTCGACACCTCGAAACGCCAGTGTGTCACGTGTTCCCCTTCCGTGGTCCACCCGAAGCACCCGCCAGCCAAGCCGGCCCAATCGCGTCAGCGCCCCGCGGCATGCTACAGCAGCTCCTTGTTTCGAATCTTGAACTCGATCATCTCGGCCCGACGTTGGTGGGCCTTCTCCAGCAGGCTTTCGATCTGCCTGGTGTTTCGGCTTCGGATCGCGGTCTGCAACCGCAGTAGTTCCTTGACGACCCGATGAATCCCACGCACGGCGTTGTCCGAATTGGTCAGCAGCACGTCCGTCCAGATATTCGCCGGCCCCGAGGCCACCCGCGACGTATCCACGAAGCCCTTGCCGGCGAAGCGCATCTGGTCCGGATCCGTGGCATTGACCAAGGCCGCCGCCAGCAGGTGCGGCACGTGGCTGACGTAGCCCAGGATTCGGTCGTGCTCGGCCGGGCTCATGGTGTGCACGTTGCAGCCCAGCACCTGCCAGAACTGCTCGACGAGCCCCACCGCATCGGCATCGGTGCTCCTGCGGCGGGTCACCACGCATCGCGCCCCGCTGAGCAGGTCGTCGCGGGCGAACTCCAGGCCCCGCTTCTCGCTGCCGGCAATGGGGTGTGACCCCACGTAGTGTACCCGTCGGCCCAGAATGGCATCGGCCCAGCGATGCGCCTGCACCTTGGTCGAGCCGACGTCCGTCACGATGCAATCAGCGGGTAGATGATCGGCCAGCCTCTCGAAAAGCGTCTCAAAGGTGCGGATCGGCGTCGCGACAATCAACAGGCCCGCCTCGGCGACGCTCTCAATCAGGTCATCGGCGATGTAGTCGGCCACGCCAAGCTCACGGGCCTTCTGCCGGGTGGCGTCCCGGTGGCTGTACCCCACGCAGCGAACCCGCGGCATCGCCCGACGAACCGCCAGGGCCACACTTCCGCCCACCAGGCCGAGGCCGACTATCGTCACTTGGCGTAAGTCTTTCAACAACATGCCCTTATAGAGTTTCACACGGGAAGACAACCGGGTTAGAGCCTAGCCGCGGGGTCGAGCAATGTCAATTTTTTTCTTCACTCAGAGGGCCCAAATCGCTAGGATGAGGGGTTAAAACCCGTGGCCCGGTATATCGCCGGTCGGGTCAATTCCTGCTCCACCCTGGTGGACAGACTTTTTTGTGTCCGTGCGACACCCTTGGGGACGACATCCGAATGACGACCCAGATCGAGAATACGACCAGTGGCTTACAGTATCTGCCCTTCGAGGGCCGGATCGCCGAGCTTGACGCCCGCATCGCCGAGTTGCGCGAGGAGATGGCCCAGGGGCACGACCATGGCGGCGAAATCCGCCGACTTCAGCAGATGCTGGCCGAGGAGCTGGGCCGGCTCTATGCCCATCTGACGCCCTGGCAGGTGGTGCAGGTCGCCCGCCACCCGCAACGACCGCTGTTCCGCGACTACCTGAACCTTATGGTCAAGAACGGGCGTGAGTTGCACGGGGACCGCTGCTTCGGCGACGACCCGGCGATCGTAACGGCCCTGGGGCAGATCGGGCGTGACAAGGTGCTCGTCGTCGGCCAGGAGAAGGGTCGCGACGTGAAGGAAAAGATCGCGGTCAATTTCGGCTGCCCCAACCCGGAGGGGTATCGCAAGGCACTGGCCAAGATGAAGCTGGCCGAGAAATTCGGCCTGCCGATTGTCACGTTCATCGACACCCCCGGCGCGTATCCGGGGATCGGCGCCGAGGAGCGCGGCCAGGCCCAGGCGATCGCCATGAACCTGCGGGAGATGCCGCGGTTGCGCGTGCCCATCATCTGTATTGTGATCGGCGAGGGAGGCTCCGGCGGCGCGCTGGGGATCGGCGTGGGGGACCGGCTGGCGATCCTGCAATACGCCTACTACTCGGTGATCAGCCCCGAGGGCTGCGCCGGTATTCTCTGGCGCGACGGCAGCCAGGCGGACAAGGCCGCCGAATCACTGCGATTGACCGCCCCTGAGCTCAAGGCCCTGGGGCTGGTGGACGCCGTCATCCCCGAGTCCCTTGGCGGGGCGCACCGCAACGTGCATGACACCATTTACAACGTGGAGCAGTATATCACACGGACCCTGCGAGACCTGAAACGCACGCGCATCGAGAACCTCCTCGAAAACCGGTTCCGCCGCCTGCGGGCGATCGGCGGCGCCGAACAACGGGTCCTTCCCGCCCGCTACGCCAAGCCCCGGTTGCCCGACCGCGTCTCGGCCGAGGCCCAGTTGCGCCGGGCCGCGTCGGAGCCGGCCCCGGATGTCCCCGCGGTCTCGCCCTTCGGACCGGATGACCCGGCCGCCGAAACCTGATCTGCCCCCGATCATCGGACCGTTGCACACGGCCATCCCGCCGGCGAACCCGTAAAGAACGAGGCGACCGATCCGCTCGGCCGCCTCGTTGAAGCCTCTGAATGCGACTCCTTCAGCGATTGAACTCCTCGAAGTCCGAATCATCGGTCAGCGGAATCTCTTCCTCGGGCCGTCGGACAGCCGGCTTGGTCGTTTTGTCGGCAGGGCTCTGGCCCGTCGGTCGGCCGGACGCGATGGTGTGAAAGACCTGGTCACCGCGTCGCAAGGGCGACGTTCGGTGCGACGTCCCCTGTGTCGATCCGTCATCGCCCGATGCCTCGGAGGCGTCCTGCTGGCCGCCGCCGATGATCGCCACCAGATCATCGACGATACGCCGGACCCGCCCAGCCTGATGGTTGAGTTCCTCGGAAGCGCTGGCGGTCTCTTCCGCGTTGGCGGCATTGGCCTGCGTGACCTTGTCCATCTGGCCAACCGCCTGGTTGACTTGGTCAATACCCTGCGACTGCTCCTGACTGGCCGCGGCGATCTCGCTGATCAGGTCACTGGTCTTGCTGACGTTGCCGACGATCTCGTTGAGCACCGCCGTCACCTCGTCGGCGATCTGCACGCCGTTCTTGGCGTTTCGCACGGACCCTTCGATCATCTCGCTGGTGTTCTTGGCCGCCTCGGCGCTGCGCATCGCCAGATTGCGAACCTCCTCGGCCACGACGGCAAAGCCCTTGCCCGCTTCACCGGCCCGCGCGGCCTCGACCGCGGCGTTGAGGGCCAACAGGTTCGTCTGGAAGGCGATCTCGTCGATCACCTTGATGATCTTGGCGGTCTCGTCGGAGCTCCGTTGAATCGCCTGAATCGCCTGGTTCAGGCGGGTCATCGCCTCGGCCCCTCGGTCGGCGGACGCCTTGGCCTCGTCGCTGAGGACGTTGGC
>DSDH01000147.1 GCA_011055475.1 Phycisphaerales bacterium
ACCCGCGCTACGAGACCTGCATGAAGGCCGTCGAGAAGGCCCGCACCGAGGGCGTCGATGTCCTGCTGGCCGTCGGCGGCGGCGCGGTGATCGACGGCACCAAGTTCATCGCCGCGGCCTCGCGCTACACGCACGGCGACCCGGGGGAGATCCTCCAGACCCGCGGCGCGCACGTGACCGACGGCGTGCCGCTGGGAACCGTGCTCACCCTGCCGGCCACCGGCTCGGAGATGAACATGTTCGCCGTGATCTCCCGCGAACAGACGCAGGAGAAGCTGGCGTTCCCGCATCCGGCGGTCTTTCCACGTTTCAGCATCCTCGATCCACGGGTCACCTACACCCTGCCGCGCAAGTACGTCCGCAACGGCATCGTCGATGCGTTCGTTCACGTGATGGAGCAGTACGCGACGGTCGATTCGAAGGCCCCGCTGCAGGACCGCCAGGCCGAGGCCATCACCAAGACGCTCATCGCCGAGGCCCAGGCCATCCTCGCCGAGCCGCCCGACTACGACGCCCGCGCGACGTTCATGTGGTGCACCACCCAGGCCCTGAACGGATGGATCAACTGTGGCGTGGTGCAGGACTGGAGCACGCACATGATCGGTCACGAGCTGACCGCCTTCTTCGGCGTCGATCATGCCGAGTCGCTGGCGGTCGTGCTGCCGGGTGTCTGGACGCATCAGTTCGAGAAGAAGAAGGCCAAGCTCGCCCAACTGGCCCGCCGCATCTGGCACGAGACCCAGGGCGATGAGGACACCCAGGCCAGGGCCGCCATCGAGAGGACCGAGGCGTTCTTCCACGCCGTCGGCATGCCCACGCGGCTGAGCGACTACGGCATCGACCGCGACGGCATCCAGCGCGTCGTCCAGCGCTTCGCGGACCGCGACACCCGCCTCGGCGAACACCAGGACATCGGCCCGGCCGAGATCGAGAGAATCGTCACCCTGCGTCTGTAGCGCCCTGGCTAGGAATCGGCGCGGCGCGCAGCTCGGACAACACCACACGCAATCAAGCCTCGGTCGGTCGGCCCGAAGGCTGCCCCTCAAGGTGTTGACATCACCGCATTCCCGGCATATCATCTCGTTAGTGACTAATCGACGATCGAGGCGTAGCAGTGTATGACCCAACTACAAATGCCATACTATGTCATTTATTGTGATGAGAGCTGCCATGATCTGAATGCGCATCATGATTTTATGGTGATTGGCGCCATTAAGCTGCTTCACGCAAAAAAGAGCGAGTTGACCTACCGGTGGCGTCAACTCCTGGAGTCACTGGGTATCCATGCTGAAGCCAAGTGGAGGAAGGTCAGCCGGAAGCACTTGGCCCATTATCAGAGAATGGTGGACTTCTTCTTTGACTCGGAGGACCTCCAATTCCGTGCGATCGTGGTGGACCAGAAGAGGCTCGACATGGAGCGATTCCATGAACAGGACACCGAGTTGGCCTTCTACAAATTCTACTACGAGATGCTCGAAAAATGGCTCGAGCAAGGAAATGAGTACTTGATACTCCTGGACCATAAGAGCAATCGCGATGCACACCGATTCACGAAACTTCGAGCTTGTCTGGAGGCTCATTTGCACGGCACGGCGAGAATCCGCGACCTGACGGTCGTGTATTCGGTACAGACTCCCCTCATGCAGCTATGCGACGTCCTTACCGGAGCCGTGGCCGCGGCTTACAATGGACCGCGACCCGGCTCGCCCAAGGCGACACTTGCCGACCACATCGCCAGACGTATGGGTTGGTCCACCCTCAAGATAGCAACAGCATTGGCTGAGTCGAAGTTCAACGTCTTTCGTATCGAACTGGAGTGACGATTGGACCCGTATCTGCAGACCCTTCTCCTTAATATTGAAGATCTCTCGGATGCGGAGGCAGAGAAACTTGCATCACGCGCATATCTTGAAGACTACACAGACTACGATACACACTCCGGTCGACGGGGGGAACGTGTCACCCATGACAACCAGAGCGTCGTCTTTTACGAGGACCGTTTCGAGCACGCATTCTTCACAACTGCCGATAAGGTGAACCGGCCATTCAACAAGAGTCAATTCGTTCGGGACAGAGCCAGCCGAGTTCGGTGGATTGGTGAGATCATCGCAGGAAAGCTTCCTGGTAGTGAGTGCTGGCTCGTATATCAGGGAAATGTCTTGAAGCGCCTGTATGTGCACTGGGACGAATGTTACGTGGTGTGGCTCGAGCCAACCAAGACAGGCAAATGGAAGTTCTCGTCGGCATACACGACAAGCAGGGCCGACATTCGCAGGAAGTTATGCCACGCCAGACGCATCTGGACAAAAAAATAATCCCGTGATTCTCTGGCTCACGGGATTCAGAAGCCTCGCCCTAGGCCGTCAGGCCAGGACCAACTGCTTCTAAACGAAGCATCTTAAGTATTATACGTCACAAGTCCCGCCTCTGTAAATGAAAAACTATGAAAAAGTATGAAAAACTACTGAGAACGCCAGAAGTCGAGTGCAGCTTCTGAGCTCATCGGTCAGCGGCTTTCGAGCCTCCCTTGCCAACTCTGCATCTCCATAAGTCGTTTTTTGGAAATAACTTAAGTCGTCTCAGTAGCGTCGGGCACGGGCGTTCTTCGTGGTGTATCCGGCGAAGAAGTAGCGCAGGGCGTCGATGGCGTGGTCATGGACGCCATCCTTGACGGGCAGTTCGGCCCGGTCCGTGGCGGTCGCATCGGGATAGTGATAGCCCTGCATGGCCTCGATGAGCCGCACGCACCGCGGGTCGATCACCAGGTGCGTCGTCCCATCCCCGGCCCGCAGGGCCCGGCGGATCCGCTCGACCCCCTCCAGGATGCCGCTGCGTCGAAACCGCACGCGAATGCCCATCGCCCGCAGCTCCGCAGCCGCGCTGGTGCCCGTCACATCGTTACGCCCCGCCCCCGCCGGATCGCAAAACGTCGCGGCCACCTCCTCCTCGGCACACGGCGTCCGCTCGCGGATCGCCTCGGCATGGGCCGCGACCGTCGCCCGCGACCGCACGTACTCATCGATCACCCGCACGAGCCCGTCCCGGTCCACCTGGATCCACAGACACACGAACGGATGCACGAACCCGAAGTCGATCGCCCGATACAGCGGCAACATCGGGTCATACGCCACCGGGGCCACGTGGACCGCCGGATCAAAATCGGCGAACACGGCATTGTCCCGGCTCGGACGCAGACAGAGCATCTCCGCCTCGAACCCGGCCCGGCTGGACCGCCACATCTGAGCGATCACATCGTCGATCTTCAGGTAGCCCCGGCCCCGTCGTGCCCGCCCACGGCAATCCTCGCTCAGCGGGCAACGGCTGCAACTTCGCCCGCGACAGGGCTCGATCACCTCCCACACGCACCATCGGAACACCGGGACGCCCCACCGCCCGGCGTCGTTCACCGCCTCCCGCATGAGCCCGTAGGGCCGGTGCATCGTGCTGATGGTCTCCATCGCCCCCACCAGGCCGCCCGTGCTCTGCGTGGTGAACTTCGCCGCGGCCAGCACCTCCGGATCGAACAGCTCGACCTCGTCGCATCGCAGCTTGTGCACGTGCTGACCGCGTACCGCCCGGTGCGACTGCGGCAGGACCTGCACTGACGAGCCGTTGGCAAACGAGCACGACTCCTTGCGGATCGGCTCAGCGAGAAGCCCCTCGTACCCCCTTGCCACGAATGCCGTCAGGTACCGATACATTCGAGCCGATTGCTCCAGCGAGCCGCCCAGGATCCGCACCTCGCAGCCCGGCTTGAACACGCAGTCCAACAGCGTCGCCACGGCCGCCAATTCAGTCTTGCCGCCGCCCCGATTGGCACACACCACCGCATCCCCCGTCCGGCAGCGCGTCTGATCCGTTCCTGCCAAATCGCCCTCGCCTCCCGCACATCCGCCTCGCGGCCCCGGCATATCCTGCCGCCACGCGTGCCAGAGGTAGTCCAGCGGCGCCGAATGCCCCTCACAGATGGCCCGGTCCGGCACGCTCAGGCCCAGGAAGACCCTCACGTAGTCCCGCAGTTGGGCCCGGGTCGCCGGGGGCATCCGTCGTAGCTGCTCCCGCGCTTCGCCGCTGACAGACGCGGATTGTGCCGCTTGACTTCGTGACATGATCGCCTCCTCCTTTGCCGTGTGCGGGTGGATCGCCGAATCCCCGGATGCCTTCGGGCGCCTTCACCCCAGCCCTGCTCCCCCATCGCCGTGGGATCGCCCCACGCCGCCGGGTATTATATCATATTCCATCCGAATTGCAACCCGCGATTCACACGATGCATCCCCAATCTTGAAACGATACCCGGCTCCCACTGGATCCCGGCATGATTGTACGAGGCGGATTCCGAGTGGGGGTATGGGGGGAAACGTGAAAAGTTGAAAAATTGAAAAGTGGGTGGCTTTCAACAGAGGTAGAACCACGATTACGAACAGGCCCTGTTCGAACGGATCCCTCCGCTCCGGGCCTTCGGCCCTCCGGTCGGGATGACGGCTAAGGGCGGGCCTACAGAATCATGGGGTGGCATGGCCACGCAACGCGTGGCCATGGGATGACAAACGCCC
>DSDH01000245.1 GCA_011055475.1 Phycisphaerales bacterium
ACCGTGACGGCGTCGGCCGGGTCGCCCTTCGTGAACCGCCAATCGTCACAGAAGGACACCACCTGCCGATCAGCCACGGCCGAACCGGCCAGGAGGCACAGACACACCAGGCCCCAGCGCCCGGATATTCTCATTATATTGCCGTATGCCTTTGGCATGGCCTGCCCTCTCCCAATTCGATCATTTTGGCGTCATTGCCCATCAGCCCTGGCCCCGGCAACGCCATTGTGGCGTTCCTATCGTGCGGGCTGAGGGATCTCAACGGGTCGCGGCGTGTCCGGCGCATTCAAGAGCCCGTGCAAGTAATCCCACGTCCACGTCGTCGAACCATCCGGCCGGATGAGCCAGAATCCGCGGACCGCGTCGTTGCTCGTCACCGGCGCGGGCCCTTGTCCCTTGGCCAGCTCATTGCAGTACACCTGCCAATAAACGATATACGGGCATCCCCAGTCCATCGCCGTCCGCACGGCGTTCGTGATGCACGTGCGGACCTGATCGGGCGAGAACTCGTTCTGCGGCATGCCAAACTCGCCCAGGTACACGTTCTTGTCGCCGAAGTCCGGGCTGTCGGGCGCGTGGGCGGCGATGAAGTCCAGGGCCTCGGACAGCACGTGCGGCGTATCGTAGTGGGCCGTCACGGAATCCCACGCCGAGTAGGAGACCAGATCGAGCGTCGTATGCGGCAGGACCCGGTTCACCATGTTCGGCCTGCCGTGGCGCATGGAGTCCACCACCCGGTTCACCTCCGCAGCATGATAGACCCGCACGCCCGTCACCCGGCATTCACCGCGGGCCCGGCGCACGCCTTCCTGCCGGGCGTTCAGCCAGTCGATCATGCCCTGGATCGCGACGGGCTCGGGGTCCTTGGCGGCGTCGAAGCCGCCCCGGATGAGCCAGTCGCCCTCCCAGTGCTGCAGCACAAAGGTCTTGCCCGTGTCCTTGTAGGTCCGCAGCAGATACGCGGCCAGCTCGTGGAATTGCCGCCGCTCATCGGCCTTCTGGGCCTCGGTCATCCCCTGGCGAAAATAACCCTCGTATCGGCCCGTCGAGAACACCATCAGGATGTACGTCTTGAACGGCTTGGCGAAGAGAGAACGATAGTACGGCGAACGGGCGATGTCCACGAGCGTCGGGGTCTCGACCCAGTCGGAGTTGTAGGAATAGGACTGGGCCGGCTTGTGAAACCAGACCTTGATCACCCGCGAGCCCAGGGCCAGGACGTGGTCCGCGCCCTCATTCAAAAAGTCCTTCTCGGTCAGGTGATACTGCCCGTTGACGTGCGTCACGCCGATGACCTCGGACAGAGGCGCACCCGAGCTGCACGCCGCAACCGCAGCGCCCACCCACACGAGCAGCACCATCGCCGCTCGGATCAACCCACGAGGCATGACCCTCGGCATCCGTTCTCCCTCAGCGAATCTCCTGATCCCACACCGATCTACTCGGCCATGGGGATCGGTTTGACGCCCTCCACGATGAATTCGTACCGGCCCGAGCCAATCTCGTACGTCACCGAGCCGTCTTCGAGACCCAGAAGGCGGCACCCCTCGAAGCCACCCTTCTCGGAGATGGCCTGACGGTTGTCCGTCGGCAGATAGACCTTGGCCATTGTGTTCGCCGGAATCGTCACCACCAGCGTGAACCGCGAGCCCTCCAGCTTCCAATCCGTCGCGATCAGGCCGCGGATGCTCTTGTGACTCACGCGGGCCCAGGTGATCTTGCCGCCGGGCCGCGGTCGGATGCGAATCCGCTTGTAGGCCAGTCCCTCGGTGTCGATCCCGCCGATGGTCTTGAACATCCACTCGCCGACCGCGCCGAAGCTGTAGTGCGCGAAGCTGTTCATGCCGGGGTCCTGAAAGCCCTTGTCCGGCGTCCAGCCGTCCCACCGCTCCCAGATGCTCGTCGCACCGTGCCGGATCGAAAAGCCCCACGACGGGAACGTATCGTTGTGGAACAGGCGATACGCCACATCCAGCCGCCCGATGTGGTACAGCGTCATCATCAGGTCCTTGGTGCCGACAAAGCCCGTGGACAGATGCCAGTCGCGCGCGGCGATGTTGTCCACCAGGTACTTCTCCGCCGCCCGACGCTGCGGCTCATCAAGCAGGTCGAACGCCAGCGCCATCACGTACACCGTCTGCGTATCCCCCTTGATACGGCCGTCCTGGGCGACGTAGGCCTTGTTGAACGCCGCCCGGATGTCCTCGAACAAGGCGTTGTACGTGACCGCATCCTCATCGCGACCGAGGACCTCGGCCGCGCGGGCGGTCAGCTTCGTGCTGTAGGCGAAATACGCCGTCGCCAGCACGTCCTTGGGCGTATCGGCCTTGATGCTGAGCCAGTCGCCGTAGCCCTGGGCGGGCCGCAGCAGCTCCTTGCTGTTCTTTTTGCAGTACTCCACCCAGCGGGCCATGGCGTCGTAGTGCTCTTCGAGCAGCCGTCTGTCGCCATAAATCTGATAGATCGTCCAGGGACAGATCGTCCCCGCATCGCCCCAAGCGGCGGTGCCGCCGCCGGTGGCCACCTTGCGCGGCGCGACATCCGGGAAGTCGCCCTCGGGCCCCTGGGCATCCTCCAGGTCCGTCAGCCACTTGGTGTAGAACGCGGCCACGTCGGTGTTGTTGGTGGCCGTCCGGACGTACACCTGCGCATCGCCCGTCCAGCCCAGCCGCTCATCCCGCTGCGGGCAGTCGGTGGGGATGTCGATGTAGTTGGACCGTTGGGTCTGGCAGATGTTGTGGTAAAGCTGGTTGGCTACCTCGTCGCTGCAGACGAAGCTGCCGGCCACGGGCGTGTCGCTGGTCAGCTCGATGCCGGTGATCGTGTCGAGCGAGGGCTTGGCGTCCACGCCGCTGAGCTCCACGTACTGGAAGCCGTGGAACGTGAACCGCGGCTGCCAGGTTTCCAGGTCCTCGCCCCGGCAGAGGTACGTATCCGTCGCCCGGGCCCCGCGCAGGTTGGTCGTGTAGATCGTCCCATCGGGGTTGAGCCGCTCGGCGAAGCGCAGGACGATCTGTTGGCCGCGCCGGCCTTTGATACTTAGCCGGACGAACCCGGCGAAGTTGGTGCCCATGTCAAAGACGTACCTGCCCGGTTCGGGCTCGCTGATGCTCTTGGGGCGGATCTCCTGGAAGACCCGCACGGGAACCCCCGGATAGGACTGGATCTTGGCCTCGATGCGCTCCGTCACGTCGACGGGTTTCCAATCACGGTCGTTGAACTTGGCGGTGGCCCAGCCGGGCATCTCCAGCCGCGCATCATACGTTTCGCCCATCAGGAAGTCGCCCTCCAGGATGGGCCCCGTGGCCGCCTTCCACGAACCATCCGTCACCACGGTCTGCGTCGAGCCGTCGGCGTACTCCAGCCGCAGCATCGCCGCGAACCGCGGATTCTTGCCATAGTGGTCCCGCATGTGCTGCCAGCCGATGTGGCCGCTGTACCAGCCGTCGGCCAGGACCGCGCCGATCGCGTTGTCGCCCTGCTGCATCTGCTCGGTCACGTCGTAGGTGTTGTAGTAGACGCGGATGTTGTAGTCGGTCCAGCCCGGCGTGAAGTAATCCCGCCCCACCGGCCGGCCATTGATGTGCGCCTGGTAGTTGCCCAGCGCCGAGGCATACAGCACCGCGCGGCGAAGGGGCTTGGCGACGCTGAACTCCTTGCGGAGGAACTGGGCCGGCGGCAGGAACAGGGTTGTGCTGCTGATGTTGATCGTCCGCCACGGCCCCGCGCCGTAGGGCGCGACGACCTGGGCCGGCTTCCAGTCGCCCGTGTCGCGGTCGAGATTCATCCAGTCGTCGCTGTCCTTATTATAGACCAGCCACGTGCCGTCGGTGACCAGGCGCATCACCGGGCCGCTCTCGAACTCGATCTTGACCACGGCCAGCAAGCCCGCGGGGTTGGGCGCATCGCCCACGTTGGTGACCTGCACCGCGATGACGTTCTTTCCGGGGCGCAGCCGGTCGGTGAACTCGAAGGCCGCGGCGGTCTTGAAGTCGGCGCCGTCGCGGGTGCGCCGCTCGTTGACGAACAGCGTGTAGTTATTGTCGCCGCTGGCGGCGCAGGTCGCCCGGCGGACCTTGCGGTTGGCCGGCAGAGTGAACGTCTTACGGAAGTAGCGGCTGCCGACGGGCGCGGCCTGGGCGGCGTTGCCCTCCGGATACCAGATCCACGAGGCTCCCTCGAACGACAGGTCAAACTGCGTCGCTTCGCGGTTGCGTGAGGCGTCGAAGCCGATCCATCGGGCCGTCCATTCCTTACCCGACGCCATCAGTCCGCACGTCCACCGGGCCGCGGTGCTCCACGGCGAGGGGTTGCCGCGACGGTCCCACACGCGAACCTTCCAGTAGCACTCCATGTGCGACTGCAAGGGCCGCCCCGCGTAGGCGACGTGGGCGGTCCGGTCACTGGTGACCTTGCCCGAATCCCACAGGTCCGCCTGATCGCGGTCGAGCAGGTCGCGACGGCTGGCGACCAGAACGTGGTAGGCCGTCTGCTTCTGGCCGCGCTCATCCGACAGGACGACCCAACTGAGTCGCGGCTGCGC
>DSDH01000169.1 GCA_011055475.1 Phycisphaerales bacterium
GCCGCGTGTCGTCCACGCGGGTCTTGAGGCCCGCGGTGTCAAAGTCCTCGCCCTTGACGAACAGCCGATTGATGTCCAGGTCGCCGGAGACGGTGCAGCGGTCGAGCCGGATCTCCTGTCCCTCGGCCAGGGCCTGCAGGACCTCGCTGGAGCTGACCCGTTGGCTTTCACGGTGAAAGGCCATGCCGCGGGGTCCCCTCAATCCGGCTCAGCCTGCAAGAGCTCGATGATCTCTTCTTTCTTGGGAAGGGCGTCGAGGCTGCCGAAGCGACGGCAGGCCAGGGCCGCGGCGGCCGAGGCGAACTTGGCGGCCCGAACCGGCGGATCCTGGGCGCTGATGGCCGCGGTCAGCGCGCCGGCAAAGGCCTCGTCGCGGGCGGTGCCGTCGACCGGTCTGTGCTCGGGACCGACAACGCGGATCGGCCCATCGCGATCCACGACCAGCGTGCCGCGGACGCCCATCTTGACGACCACGCAGGCAAAGCCCGCAGCAACAAGCTCGGTGCCCACGTACTTCATCTCACTGACGGTCCCGGGGCTGGATTCGCTCCGCAGGACCGTCCCGACGACGCTGGGCACCAGCACATCGGCCAGGAAGAACTCCTTGGGCCACTCGAGCGGTTTCAGGTGGCCCGCGTCGTCCAGATGCACAGGTGTCTCCACGATCACGCGCGTGCGATTCAACTGCCCCACGCGAATCGCCATCGCCGCCACCGCCGGGTCGATGCCGCTGCAGATCAGACATGCGTCGGCCGATCCGATAAGCTGCTCGGCCAGGGCACAGCCCACCTCATCATGGCTCAAGGCCCGGTTGGCGCCCTGGGAGACGCAACTGCTGTTCTCGCCCGATTCGTCCACCAGGGTCATGATAATCCCCGTGCTGATGGCCGGGGCCTTGTAGACGAAGTCGGTGTTCACCCCGTATCGCACGAGACTTTCGCAGGCCATCGTGCCGAAAACGTCATTGCCGACCTTCCCCAAGAGATGAACCTGGCACCCGCAGACGGCGGCCTGAACCGCGCTGAGGGCCCCGGCGCCGGTGGGAATGCACGCGAAACCCGACCCTTCCGTGGTCTGGCCCGGTCCGGGAAATCGGCTGCACCGCATGGCCATATCCACGTAAACCGGACCGAGCACGACTACCTTCGGAATCCTTCCTGCCATCATGCGCTTCCTGTCTGAACGCGGCTGTGCGTGCGACAGTATACCGGCCGCGGGACGGGGTGCAATGCAATTTTTGCCTTACGCCGCGCTTCGACACGGGAGCCCATCGCGTATAATCGTCCACCATACCGGGATATATGAGTCCACGGACAACAGGGTGTCATGGATGCGATACGGGATACTGGTCAACCCGCGATCCGGACGGCACGGCCGGGATCGCAAAGAGCGGATCGTTCGTGATGTAGCCCAACGGCTGGGCGGTGGATGCCTCGTGGCCGGGCTTGGCACCACGTGCAGTGCGGAATTGGCCGAGGAGGCCCGCCGGCTCAGCGGCCGGGTCGACGTGCTGGTCATCGCGGGCGGCGACGGGACCATTGCCGACGTCATTAACGCGATCGATCAGCCCGTGCGGGTGGGGTTGCTGCCCGTCGGCTCGGCCAACGCCTTGGCCTGTGCGTTGGGGCTGCCCATGAACGTGATGCGGGCCACCCAGAGGATCGCCGAAGGCAAGCCCCGGCCCATCGATCTGATCCTGTGCGACGGCTCGCGGAAGGCCGCCATGACCGGCGTCGGCATCGAGGCCGATATCCTCCGGCGGCGGGAACCCTGGCTCAACCGGCGCCTCGGCAGCGCGATTCCTTACTTTCTCGCGACGGCCGGGGCCATGCGGCACTACGTGCGGACGGATGTACGGATCACGGTGGATGGACAGGAGCACGAGGTGCCGCAGGCGATTTCGGTGGTCGTGACCAAGATTCCCTCCTATGGATTCGGCCTGAAGCTTGTGCCTCAGGCACGTCTGGACGATGGGCGGCTGCACGTTTTGACGGGCAACATGGGGATGTTCTCGCTGGGTTGGTCACTGCTCAAGGCGTTTGTCGTGCCCAACCGGGCCGGCCGATACCTGTCGGGGTCCCGGGTGGTGGTCGAGTGCGATTCGCCGCGCTGGCTCGAGGCCGACGGCGAACTGTGCCGGGAGGGAACGCGGTTTGAGTTTGAGGTCCTGCCCGGCGCCTTGATGATCCAGTGTTGAAGGTTCAGCGATCCTGGTGCTTCTCATCGGCGTGGACCTTCGATTTGCGCGGCAGGGGAGCTATGGGGTGTGGCCGCTGCTGACGCCGCTCAACAACCCGCTGGACGATCACCCCGAAGAGCACCATGACTCCGTAGGCGATGTTCACCGCCCGGTCATGGCCGTGCAGGGGTCCGCCCAGGGGCCGCCCGGCCGCGGCCAAGGTACACGCAAGACCCGCCAGGATCAGCAACGCCCCGACGGCGCTGTAGCACAGCAGGGGCACCACGTTCTCAATAAGCCAGATCAGCGCCACGCCCAGGATGCCGCCGAGCACCACGGCGATGAGCACCTTCCACCAATGCGGGCGGATCGCGGCCAGGGCATCGTCGATCAGGGTCTGGAGGCGGGCCCAGAAGCCCTCGGCCTGGTCGGACAGGTCGTCCACGTAGGCCCGCCGCTCAGCCGGGTCCATGGCGCTGAAGGCCGTGGGGGCCACCCGCCAGATCGAGGGGGCCTCCGGCGTGGCGGGTGGGGGAGCCTGGAGCAGTCGGCTGGAATAGGTGCCCCCGGCCGCAAGGGCGAAAACAGCCACAGCCATCACGAAGAACAGGGCCTTTTTGAAGATCACACCCAGTAGACAGCCCACCGTGGCCCCGATCAGCAGGCCGACCATCGGGCCCAGGGACATCCAGGCCGCCGCGGCCAGCCCGGCCGCCGCCCCGGCTCCGGCGCCGCCCGCGGCGATGATCGCCGTGCTGAAGCGAGACCCGGCCAGCCAGAGCAGGACCCCGACGATGAACAAGGCTGCACCCGCCAGCCACGGCCCCGCGCCGGCGGCATCCAGGCACAACGTCTCGATACGAATCAGCAGTTCATACATACCGGGCCCGCTTTCTGTTGGGCGTGGCCCTCCGGCACCTGGTCACGGCGTCTATGTACCTCGTGATTGCCTGCGGTTTGGCACGAAATCCTTCCAGGCAACCTCCGCGTTTTCACTCCGGCACGCGATGCTCGCTATTCCTCTGCGGGTACAGCATAGCCGGTCGGGGCAGGACGAACAAGCAATTCGCGCCAGCGTGGTGACTTCTGGGCTTTCGATGTCGAGGCCAGGCGAACTTGGCCTGAAAATCGCTTGCAGCCAGGGTGTCCGGGCCTATAATGAAGAGGTTAGGGAGCCGCGCCCCATGCGGGTCCGCGGACGGGAGGGGGTGACGGGATCAGCCCGCCCGAGACGTCGGGAACGTGGGCGGGCGGCAAGATAAGACAGGACAGGCTACTTTCCGGGCGCCGACAGCCGCGGAAACAGACAGACCAAACGGGTGAAATCATGGCAGGTATGTTTTACAGTCTCCAAGAGGTCGTGGCGAAGCTGAAGAAGACCGAGGCCGACGTCAAGCAGATGGTCAAGGACGGCAAGCTTCGCGAGTTCCGGGACGGGTCTAAGGTGTTGTTCAAGGCCGATGAAGTAGACAAGCTGGCCGAAGAACACGCGCCGCTCGATCTGTCGGCGGCCGGCGAGATCGCCAAGGCGGACGCGGCCGGAACGGGCGACGCCGAGCCGGACCTGACGCTGGATGAAACCGATGAGATCGTCCTGGCCGCCGACACGGATACCGGTGGTTCAGGAATCGATGATCTCGAAGGCCTGGACCTGACCAATCTGGGCGACGTGAGCAAGGCCGACACAAACGTCGGCACGACGGGGTTGAGCGTCCTGGGCGAAACCGACGACGGATACAAGCTGGCCGGCGATACCCAAGGCGAGACGGTCGCCGAGGAGGAGGCCGGCGACATCGTCGGCAACCTCGACGATGACATGAACCTGGAGAGCGTCGGCAGCGGGTCGGGTCTGTTGGACCTGTCGCTGCAAGCGGACGACACGTCCCTGGGCGCGGTGCTGGATGATATTCTGCCGACCGGTCCGGAGGAGGCGAGCGAAGGGACTCCGGGCGACTTGGCTCTGGCCGCGGAAGAAGGCGAAGCGCCGGCCGCAAGCGGCCAGGCCCCGGCGCCCATGGCCACGGCTCCGGAAGAGCCGATCGCGATTCCGGCACCCGGACCCCGAGCCGTGCCCATGGCGTTCGAGCCGGAACCCACGGCGGTGGACAGGGCCTGCGGAATCAGTCTGTTTGTCCCCTTGCTGGCGATTGTGTTGACCGCGACTGCCAGTGTGGCGGCGCTGCGCGGCATACGGCCATCGCTGGTGCACATGCTGCAGAAGGACATTGTGGCCGGCATCCCGCTGGTCTGGGTTGTGGCGGCGGTCTTGGCGGTGGTGGTGCTCCTGATGCTTGCCGTGGGGGCGTTGACCGGAGGCAGGAAAGCCGCAAAGTAGCCGTTTCGCCCGAAGAA
>DSDH01000363.1 GCA_011055475.1 Phycisphaerales bacterium
CCCCCGGCATCGTTGACAAGCTGGTGACGCGAGGCGAGGAGGAGCGGGAGGAACTGCGCAAACTGGTACGACAGGAGTTCGACCGCGTGCTCCCCACCTCCCGCCAGGACATCGAGGAACTGAACAGCAAGATGGACGAAATGGCAGCCCGGATCGAGGAACTGGCAGGTAAGAAGCCGGCGAAGAAACAGACGGCCTGACAACCTGACAACGCACCGGCCGGACGATAGCAGACATCCGGCCGGTGCCGGCCTTGTGCCCTCGGGAGGACAGTCATGATCAAACGCATCGAAACAGA
Source organism: Phycisphaerales bacterium (assembly GCA_011055475.1). Taxonomy (GTDB): domain Bacteria; phylum Planctomycetota; class Phycisphaerae; order Sedimentisphaerales; family Anaerohalosphaeraceae; genus DSDH01. The sequence continues at coordinate 299 of DSDH01000363.1, forward strand.
CGTCGTGGTTGTCGGAGCCGGCACGGCCGGCGCCTACTTCGCCTGGCGCATAGCCCAGGCCGGTTTCAAGACCGTCGTGTTGGAAAGGCAGCGGTTGGAGGAACTGGGCACCGACATTGGTATCTTCCACGTGGACGGAATCCGCTTCGCCCAATTCGGCATCCCCCTGCCCACGGGCGACGAACTGGTCGGCTACTACCCCGACGGCCGTGCCTGGCCTCCGGACGGCGACGACTTCAAAGTGGTCAAGTACGCTTTCTATGTCATGGAAAAGCCGCCATTCATCCGGCGGCTGCAATGCTACGCCACCCTGGCCGGTGCGCAGTTCATCGAGCAGGCTGCCGCTGACGACGTCATCGTCGAGGACGGTGCGCTCGCCGGCCTGCGGGCCACGACGGGTGATGGGGAACTGGAGGTGCGCGCCCGGCTGGTCGCCGATTGTTCTGGCATTAGCAGCGCGGTGCGCACCCGCCTGCTCGACGACTTGGGCGTCGAGAACGACGCCATCTCCGACGACGATACGCTGTTCGTCATCCTCCAGTACTGGGACGACATCAAGGGCAACCACCCGACCGGGCTGAACTTTTACCCGTTCCACAAAGCGTTCTGCAACCCCAGCTACGGCGACGGAGCCATCCTGGGCATCGGGCAGCCGGGCGGCTACGAGCACGCCGACCAGATGCATCAGGCGTTCCTGGCCGAGCGCTTCCCGAACCAGCACAGGCTCGTGAAACGCTGCCAGGGGCGAACGCCCTTTCGCCGCCCGCCTTACTCACTGGTGGGAAACGGCTTTGTGGTCATGGGAGACGCGGCCTTTATGACCAAACCCTTTTCCGGCGAGGGGGTGACCTCCGGCTTTACCGCCTGCCAGATCGCAGCCGAGATCGCCACAGCCGCATTGTCGAAAGGCGACGTCAGCCGGGCGGCGCTGTGGCCGTACAACACGCGCTACTTTCGTGACCAGGGCGAAGTTCGCCGAACTCCTGGCGCAACTCCCCGCCGCCGCAGAACTCTCGCGGCGAGACGTGAACTATCTCTTCGAGCAAGACATCATCTTTAGCGGCGCGGACTTTACCCGGATGAACCGCGATTTCGAGGTGCAAAGATCAACCGGCGAGGTACTCTCGTTGGCGGCCAAACTGGTCCGGGGCGTGATCAGCGGGCAGTTCTCGGCGGCGAGTCTCAAGGCGTTGCTGGGGGCAATGTCGCTCTCGGGCAAACTCGGGGCCGCCTACGAGCGTTACCCGGAGACGCCCGCCGGCTTCGAGGCGTGGGTGGCGAGGGTGCGCCCGCTTTGGGAGGCGGTGGGGATCTCTACTGAGCGGAGTCGAAGTAAATGAGCCTGAAAACCAACCTGGCGCGGCAGTTCATCCGCCGCCTGAGCCCGCAGGAGGTGCTCGCCCTGGCCGGGGAGGCGGTTCGGGAGTGGGTGGCCTGTCTTCCGGTGGAGGAGCGGGCTACCTTCCTGGGCCGGCTGGTGGAGGAGAACCTGAGCGCGGCCCTGCAGGGGCTGGGACGGGAGGAGCGGGCCGCGCTGATGAACAGTCTCCTGCCGCTCATCGCTCGTCACTTTCCGTTGGATGACGTGGACATCCTGGGGGCATTCGCCGATTTCGAGGCTCCTCGGACGCCGGACTGGGAGGGTTTGTAGCCAATGCGCATCGCCATCACGACCGATTCATTCTGCGATGGACTGGGAGGCGTAGCCACGGCTGTGGCCGCGTTGGCCCGAGCGCTGGGGGCAGCGGGCCACACGGTACGCGTTTTCACCGCCGCCGATCCCTCCCACGCCGCGATGGGAGTGGACGTGGCCGGGTTCCCGGCGCTGCGCTACGAACGGCTGCCCGGCGGCCGGGTCGTCGTCGCGCCGGTCGGCCTGGCGCGAGAGTTGGCCGCCTTCCGGCCCGACGTGATCCACAACCACTCGATGGCCGCGATGGGCACCCAGGCCCTGGCGGCGGCCCGCTGGCTGGACGTTCCCATCCTCGGCACCTGCCACGTCTACCTGGCCGGCTTCCTGGGCTACGCGCCGCTGCCGCTGGACCGGATACCCGGGACGGACCACGCTGCCTGGCGTTACACCGCCGCCTTCTTCAACCGCTTCCCCCTCGTCACCACCCCTTCGCAGGTGATGGCGCGGGAGTTGGCCGCCCACGGCCTGCGCGTGCTGGTGGTGGCCGTCTCCAACGGCGTGGACACTCACCTGTTCCGCCCCGGCCCACGGGTGAGCGGCAAAGATGGCGTGACGGTCTTGCACGTGGGGCGGCTGAGTTACGAGAAGAACGTGGACCTGCTGTTGCGCGCCTTCGCTCGGGTTGCAGGGGACTATCCCGCTGCGCGACTGACCATCGTCGGCGACGGCCCCGACCAGGAGGCCCTGGCCCATCTGACCGGCGAACTGGGGCTGAACGAGCGCGTCTGCTTCACCGGTTTCGTGCCCCACGAGCAACTGCCGCCGCTCTACCAGGCCGCCGATCTGTTCGCCACCGGTTCGACCATCGAGACGCAGGGCCTGGTGGTGCTGGAGGCGATGGCCTGCGGCCTGCCGGTGGCCGGCGTGGACGCGCTGGCGCTGCCGGAAGCGGTACACCACGGCGTCAACGGCTTCCTGGCGCCAGCCGGGGACGAGGCAGCGCTGGCGCGGCATCTGGCCCGCCTGGTAGCCGACGCCGATCTGCGGCACCGTATGGGGGCGGCCTCGTGCCGCCTGGCCGAAAGGCACAGCCTGGAGCGGATTGCCGCACAGTACGAGCGGCTCTACGAGCAGGTCACCGCCGCGCCACCGCCCTCCTTCCCGCCGGCGTGGATGCGGCGCGGCGGCTGGCTGTGGGGAGTGCTGGCGGCCGGCTTACATCTCGTGCGCGGGCTGGGGGGACGCATTGCCTGATGGCGTTCGAGGAGGCAAAAGTATGTGGCGATTTCTAGAGAACCTGTGGAACAAGCCGCCTCGCAAGGTCGGCTTGGCCCTCGGCGGCGGCGGCGCACGAGGGCTGGCCCACATCGGCGTGTTGAAGGTATTGGAGCAAGAAGGAATACCGATTGACTACCTGACCGGCACCAGTATGGGCGGCGTCATCGCTGCGGGCTACGCGGCGGGACTGAGCCCCGACTTTATGGCGCAGGAGGCACTGCGTATGACCAGCCTGCGCCGCCTGCTGCCCCTGACCGACCTGTCGCCGCTCCGGCGCGGCCTCTTCGAGGGCCAGAAAGTGCGCGAGTACCTTACCGACCACCTGGGCGACCGCACTTTCGACGACCTGCGGATACCGCTGACGCTGATCGCGGTGGACTTGAACAGCGGTCGGGAAGTGTACCTGAACCAGGGCCGGGTGGCGGACAGTGTGCGAGCCACCGTTGCCCTGCCGGGCGTCTTCACGCCGGTGGAGTGGAACGGACAGTTGCTCGTGGACGGCGGTCTCCTCGACAACCTCCCCGCCGACGCGGTGCGGCAGATGGGGGCCGACGTCGTCATCGCCGTGGACGTTACCACAGACAACGGGGCCGTCTCCTCGCTCATCCAGACGCTGCAACATCGCCGCTACGTCCCCAACGGACTGATGGACACTGTCGAGGTGCTGTACCGCTCGCTGGGAGTGATGGTGGCGGAGATCCATCGCCGCCGGCTGGCCGAGGCGCGGCCGGAGGTCATCATCCAGCCTGCCGTCCCGCAAGGCGTGACGGTGCTGACCGGCTTCCCCCGCGCCGCTGAGATCATCTCCGCCGGGGAAGAAGCGGCCACCAGGGAACTGCCGCGTATCCGGGGGCTGCTCGCCCCGACCGGGCCGTGATACGTTCACTTTGACGGTAGACGCTTGATGGTTCAGCCACCTATCCGCGCCGCGCGGCACCTGCAACGCTACCGCGAGATCGTCGGGGTCTTCGTCCGCCACGGATTTGGTCAACTGGCAGATCTGCTGGAACTGCAACCCTACCTGGCGCTGCCCCGGCGGCTGCTGCGCCGCTGGCGTCGAGCGGCTCCTCCACTGGGCGCTCCTCGGCGATTGCGCCTGGCGCTGGAAGAACTCGGCCCTACCTTCATCAAGCTGGGCCAGATCCTCAGCACCCGGCCTGACCTGATTCCTCCGGATTACATCGTCGAACTCGCCAGGCTACAGGATACGGTGCCACCGGCACCGTGGGAGCCAGTGCGGGCGCAGATAGAGGCCGAACTGGGAGCACCGCCAGAGGAACTGTTCGCCGCCTTCGACCGCGTACCCGTCGCTGCTGCCTC
>DSDH01000578.1 GCA_011055475.1 Phycisphaerales bacterium
GCTGGCATTGGCCCGATCGGACCGAGCGATGACGCACCGGCTGTTGGGGGTTCGCGGGTATCTGCAGTATGTCCGTGGCGAGGACCGGCGTTCCGCTCAGGATAGGGTGGCCAAGGTGCGGGCGGTGCTGCCGTTGATTGATCGACGCGAGGAGAAGCGCGTGGCGATCGCCGTTCTGGGCACTATTCCGGCCGATGGCGCGATGCGGCTGTTGGAGGAGATGGTCAATGATGCCGCCGTCACCGAAGAGGCCTGTTCGGCCCTGCTGAGCCTGGCGAGCGACAGCACCGGCCAGATTACCAAGGACCAGCGAAGGGAGGCCGTCGGCTTGGTGCTCGAAGAATCGAAGAACGACACGACGAGGAAGATGGCACGGGACCTGCTGGAGAAGATCCGGTAGCCGGGGGTATGTGCGGGTACGCTCAGGCGCTGACGAGACCGAACGGCGGTTCATCTTGGGGTCGGAACACATAGAATCAGACAATCCGAGTGTGCCTGAAAGGCCGGGAGGCTGACCCATGAGTCGCGGTGTCCTCTCTGTTGTCATGCTCGTTGCGATCTTGAATTCGCCAACCGGTGCGGGGGAACCCGTCCAGACCGATTGGGGCCGTGCCCAGGTGACCGTCCGGCAGGAAGATGGACGATGGATCATCGCCGGGCAAAGACACACCGCCATCGTCCACCCGGACATGCTGGCCTTGCAGGTGAAGGATCAGAGCGTCACCTGGGGCCTGGAAGGCTCGACGGACGGCGACCTGCTCGTGGAGCGCAAGGGGCAGAGCATGTCCCTGCGCCTGGCCGTCGCCAAGAAGGTGGACGTCACTTTCTACGACACGGGATTCATGGCCCGCGTGAAGATCGCGTTGAGCGGCTATCGGCACGATGACACGCCCCTGGATCTTCGTATGCGGCTTTTCGTCAAGCTGATCGTCAACGATGCGCAGCGCGGACCGGCAGGTCCGACAGGTCGAGAACTTCATCCTTCAGAAGGTGGATGCGATCATTCTGAATCCCTGCGAAAGGGAGGCCAGTTCGCCCGCGGTGGACCGGGCCAAGGAAGCGGGTATCCCCATCATCAACGTAAACTCCGAGACGCGCTCCGAGCCCACGGCCTTTGTCGGCTCCAGTGATATCGAGTCCGCTCGGCTGGCGATGGATTACATCGCCCGGTGCTTGGATGGGCAGGGTCGGGTGCTCATGATGCAGGGATTCCTGGGCCAGACGGCCCAGATTCAGCGGGACCAGGGCGCTCGGGAGGTCCTGCACGAGCATCCGGGCTTGCAGTTACTGGCCGACCAGACCGCCGAATGGGACCGGGCCAAGGCGATCACGCTGATGGAGAACTGGATTCAGTCCTTCGGCGACCGGATCGACGCCGTCTTTGCCCAGAACGACGAGATGGCCATGGGCGCCGTGATCGCCTTGGATCAGGCGGACATGAAGGACAGGGTCGTCGTGGTCGGCGTGGATGCGATCGTCGACGCCCTGCAGGCGATCCAGGACGGTCGATTGGACGCGACCGTCTTTCAGGCCGCCCAGGCCCAGGGCCGCAGGGCCGTCGAGACGGCCGTCAACATTGTCCGGGATCAGCCCTTTGAGAAGAACGTCCTGATCCCATTTCGTCTGGTGACCCGGCAGCACGTGGATCAATACCTGCACGGATCGCTCCCTGCGATTCCCGCTGCCGTTATTGCTGGTTGGACGCCGTGACACTACTATGGGGTGATGCGTACCAGTGTGCCGCCGCCCGGGGGCATGCGCAGCTCAACGGGCGACTCCTTCGTGGGTGACCATTGAGCCTTCGTCGCCTCGAACACCTGCATCGGCTTTGGGCCGATGAGCGATGTGCCGGCTTGGCGGGTGTAGTCCAAGTTGACGATCACGACGTGGGTCGGCTTGGTATCGGGTCCGAAGAAGCCGAGCAGGAAACCGCGCGGTCCAGCGGGGGATTTCGCGGAATCGAGACGGAAGAGAGCTTCGGCAGGCAGGGGCTCACAGCCGGGCTCCCGCATCATGGTGTGATACACCGCCAGGGAGCGCAACGGTTGAAGCTGCCGCGCGATGGCGACGAACTCGCGATTATATGAGACAAGCGCCTTGTAAAGCGGCCCGGGCGTGCCATCCAGCGCTACGAGGCTGCCCTGGTGATTCGGGCAGGCGTACACGTAATAGCTGATGCCCTGCGCGCCATAGGCCAGCGTCGTGTAGACCAGATAGCGCAGCTCGTCCGGGTTGGGCACCCGCATCGCCTGCGGCGCCCACGTGCACGCCTGGACAATGTTGAGGAAGGGGACGCCGGCGTTCTGTGCGGCCCGGCGGATCATGGCCAGGTTCAGGAAATACTGGTCGCCGTCACCGTGCAGCCGAAACTGATAGTGGTCATAGCTGACGAGGGCGGGCCGGACCTGTTCGACGTAAAGACGCAGGTGCTCCTTGTAGGCCGTCACCACATCGCCGGTCGTACCCAATTGCTCGTTGCTGGCGTATGTCGGGAACAGGTTGATATAGGCCAGATGGGCCGGGTCCCGCTCGCGAAGCCAGGCAACCAGCCTGCCGAGCGCCGGGAACTGCGAGGCGTTGGGCTCGTCAATGATGTAGTATGCATAAAGGGCCGGATGGTTGCAGACGCGGGCAATCAGGGCGTCGAGCTGCGCCAGGCGATCGGGGTCCTCCAGCGAGGCGGGATTGAGCAAGGAATGTTGAAGCTGTCCTCGCAGGCCGTGGCGGTGCGCGACGTCCAGCTCGGCTTCGTTACGGCACCAGACGAGGTTGAAGCCGCCTTCGGCCATCTGCTGTGCGGCGGCATCCGTCAGGGCGGGACCGCACCAATAGGTGACGATAGGTGTGCCCACCTCCCAGGGAGAGACATTTTGGGTTTGGGCCGCGAGGGCCGGCACCCCAGACGCATAAACCAACAGAAGGAGGCCCAGGAGACGGCGGGGCGTCGTTGCCGCCGGGCGACATACGACTCGCGATCCCCCATTCGGTGCTGCGGTTGAAGCGTGCGATGCGGTCCCGATCATGGTGGACGCCGCCTCGCTCGCCGTATTCCCACTTGCGGTTGGCTGGTTCACGTCGTGTCCTCCTGCCATTACTGGACAATCTATTGATCTTGACTGACTGCTCATGTGGTCAAGGCGATCTCGACCCGCAGGATGTCTTCACGTTGCAACCGGATCGGTTCTTTCAATTGTATCTCCACCCGCTGACCCTGCTGGCGGAACGTGCTGGAAACCACGATCTCGTCACTTTGGACAGTGACCCTGGCCGCGCGGGCGCGATCCGGCAAATCAAAGGCCAGCGAGGCCAGATGCAGGGTCCCGTACCGAAGCTCAAGGGTCTCCACCTGGCGGGTCGATTCACGTTTTTGGGCGAATGTGCCCCATCCCTGGGCGGTGACGAAGGCGGCGCGGAAGTTCTCCGGCGTCAGCTTGGGTGAGAACCCAATGCGGCCTTTGGGGCCATGATAGGCAAAGCCGCTGATCGCAATGAACACGCCATAGCTGGCCATCGCTCGAGCATAGTGGTCTGAACACTCGATTTCATTGTATGGATTTCGAAGGGCGGCGTTGTAGCGGTCATGAATGGCCCGGCCAATTGCCAGGCCCTCTTTCAGCATCCCTTCGGCGATCATGTGGGAGGCCACCTGCCATTCGAACCCGGACATGCACTCATTGAAGTACATGTACTGCCAATGCTTCTTGAAGTTGGGGTTCTGCCCGCCTCGCGGCCACGTGCACATCAGCAGGCCGGCATCCCCGGCCATCGCGTACCATCGTCCGCGTTTGAATTGCTCGCGGAACGGGCCCACATCCGGCACGAAATTGTACTTCCACAGGGCTTGTAGTGCCTGGAGCTGCTTGTCCCGGTCGAACAGCCGCCCCAGGTGTACCTGGTGAGCCCAACTCTGTCCGAAGACCTGATCGATATAGCAGCCCGGACCGATCCCGATATCCTCCTTGTGGGCGGGGTCCTCGATTTGGATGAAGTATTCGCCGTTGAATAACTCCAGGATCACCTTGGCGCCATGCTCGGCGACCGCTTGGCAGCGTTTGGCGAACGCCGTGTCGCCCATCTCTCGGGCCATGGCTTTGCCGGCCCGCAAGGCGGCCAGATAGAGCGACGCCAGAAACGATATCTTTCCATACCAGGCCGCATCGAGGGTGTTCGGCTGGGCCCCCTCGATCATCCCGTCGTCGTTGCCGTCCAGGCGCATGAGGTATTCGATGGCCTTCTTGATCCGGGGCCAGGTCCGTTTGAGAAAAGAAGCATCGGCGGACATAAGATGTTCGCGGTAGGCCCCCAGGATTCGCCCGCACTGCCCATCATGGGCCGGGTGGGCACGGCGATCGATCCACATGCGGTGACCGACGCCCCCATTCGGGTCCATCGCCATCCCGAAGTCGACCTGCTCGCGCTGGTTGCGTTCGATCTCGGGGAGCAGCCGCCCCGGCGCCTGGGCATAGTGCCAGACGTGGGTGCACGTGCCCCCGCAGCAGCCGATGCCCTCCCACGCCCAGAACCGCCC
>DSDH01000251.1 GCA_011055475.1 Phycisphaerales bacterium
CCCAGTCCCCAGACGCAACACGTCGCGCAGGTGGTGAGCCCGGACCGCATCCAAGACCACCTCCGGGCCCGCCAATGCCTCACAATAACACCGTATTATCCGCACGTCTTACCCCTGCCTCGGACAGACCGCTTCACAGTAACAGCCGGCTTGTCTCGGTACGATACGCCCGCGACCCGGGCTTGGCAAGAGTGACTGGAATTGGCCGCCGCTGCTGCCCGAAACACCCTTGATTGCCCGGTTCATGGTGCTATGATGGCCGGATGTCGTGAGCACCAAACAAAGGCACGTGCAACGGGAGGACCCTGTCATGAAGACACAAGCCATCGTTCCGCTGACCGCCCTGATGGTCGCACTGTTGTTGGCCGGATGCCCGGAAAAGCAGCGCACCGGCGCGGCGTTCGACGGGTTGACCATGAATCTGGGCAACCTGCCGCGGCTCAGCGACGCCCAGACGCGGTCGATCAGCCCGGAGAACTTCACCGGCCAGAAGGGCGCCGGCGGCATGGCCGTCGAGGGGACCGGCGCCAACGCCGCCCGCGAGCTGGGTCAGGGATGGAAGATCTCCCCCTCGGTGCACATCAAGAGCGGCCAAACGTTCACCCTGGCCGAGATCGACGGGCCGGGCGTGATTCAACATATCTGGATGACCCCCACGGGGAACTGGCGGCATTGCATCCTTCGGATGTACTGGGACGGCGAGCCGACGCCCAGCGTGGAAGTGCCGGTGGGCGATTTCTTCGCCAACGGCTGGTGCCGGTTCGCCCCGGTCAACTCGCTGGCCGTCTGCGTAAACCCCGGCAGCGGGTTCAACTGTTATTGGCCGATGCCGTTCCGCAAGAGCGCCCGCCTGACGTTCGAGAACCTCGGCGCGGACATGACCCTCTACTATCAGATCGACTACGCCCTGACCTCCGTGCCGAAGGACATGGGCTACCTCCACGCCCAGTTCCGTCGGGTGAACCCCCTGCCTTACAAGGATGACTACACGATCGTCGACGGCATCCGGGGCAAGGGCCATTACGTCGGCACGTACATGTGCTGGGGCTCCAACTCGCCCGGCTGGTGGGGCGAGGGTGAGATCAAGTTCTACATGGACGGCGATATGCAATGGCCCACGATCTGCGGCACGGGCACCGAGGACTACTTCTGCGGCTCGTATGGGTTCGTGGACCCGCGCACCAAGGAATACATGGAGTACAACACCGCCTATGCGGGTCTGCCTCAGGTGGTCAAGCCGGAGGACAACACCCTCAAGCAGCCACGTTTCGGGCTGTACCGATGGCACATCGTCGACCCCGTCCGATTCGAATCGGACCTGCGGGTGACGAGCCAGGCCTTGGGCTGGCAGTCCGAGGGTCGCTACCTGCCGCTCAAGGACGACCTGTCGAGCGTGGCGTTCTGGTATCAAACCGAACCGCACGCGCCGTTCCCCGACCTGCCGCCCAAGGACAAGCTCACGGTTCAATGGTAGCGCAACCGCCGGCGCGACGCCGGTAGTGTGCCAATTATGGCAAATTGACGCGTTCGGGAGAATTTGGGTCCGGACCGTGCCGGCAACTCATGGGTGTAGTGTGCCATGAAACGCGGTTTTCAAAGGTTTCAGGCCAGCGATTTGGGCCGAAGACCCGGCCGATTCTACCGAAAAAAACATTTGACGAATACGTAAAGCTTGTCCATAATCCACGCAAATAGGTGTTTTGTCCTGAAAATGGCGAATCGTCGGGTCCGAGGGCCCGCGAGGACAGGCAACTCAAGGTGTTCTTCATGACGGTGCAGGACCAGCCCGGATCCGGCCGACGGCGTTCACGCCCCGGCCCCAAGCGGCCACTGGACGACACCGAGGGCAGCGACCCGCTCGTGGAGCGCCGGGCCGTGGCGTTCACGCAGTTCAGCATCGACCGCGTGGCCGATCCGGCCTTCTGGATGGACGCGTCCGGCCGATTGATCTATGTGAACCAAGCCGCCTGCCATTCCTTGGGATACAGCCGGGATGAGCTGCTGGGCATGACGATCCATGAGATCGACCCGGATTTTCCCAGCGACGCCTGGCCGCCTCATTGGGACGAACTGAGGCAAAAGGGCACGATGCAGTTCGAGTCCCATCACCGCAGTCGGGACGGGCGTGTTTTCCCCGTCGAGATCTCAGCTAATTTCATTGAATTCGACGGCAAGCAATACAATTGCGCCTTCGCCCGCGATATCTCCGATCGCAAGCAGGCCGAGGCTGAACGGCAGCGGCTTCTGGATGCCCTGCAAGAGAAGAACCGCGAGTTGCAGAACATTCTTTTCATCGCCTCGCACGACCTGCGTTCGCCGCTGGTCAACGTGCAGGGGTTCGCCGGGGAGCTGGAGCGGACCTGTGCACGGCTGCGCGAGATACTCGTCGACACCGCCCCTGGGGATCCGGCCGAGCGAGCGGCGGACGTGCGAGCGCTGCTTGAGGAGGATATTCCTGAGGCCCTGGGTTTCATCCGGTCGGGGATCGAGCGGATCGACAGTCTGGTGGCGGGTTTGCTGCGCCTGGCGCGGATCGGCTCGGCGGCATTGTCTTTGACGCAGATCGACATGAACGAGCTGATGGCCTCGGTGGTGCACACCCTGCGGTTTCAGATCACACAGACCCAGGCTCAGGTTCAGGTCGATCCGCTGCCCCCCTGCCGCGGCGACTGCTCGCTGCTCGAGCAGGTGTTCATCAACCTGATCGACAACGCGATCAAGTATCGCAAGCCCGATGAACCCTGCTGTATTCGGATCACGGCCACCACGGAAGGCCCCACGGTGGTCTATTCGGTCGCCGACAACGGCATCGGCATCGACCCGAACGACCGGGAGAAGATATTCGAACTGTTCTACCGGCTCCAACCCGATCAGAACACGGGCGACGGGCTGGGGCTGACCATCGTCAAACGCATCCTCGACCGCCTCGATGGACACATCCGCGTGGACTCGGAACCGGACCGCGGCAGCACGTTCCACGTGAGTCTCAAGACGCAATGAGCCCCCCCGTCGGCAAAGCCATTGCTCGCAACGTCAATGTTTCGCTTGGCCGGCGGGCCGGGTATCAAGTCTCGAGCGACATGGCCGATGCGCTCCGGCCAATTGAGCGGCCAGCGTAACGGCGCATCTCTCTGACGGACCGGCCGACCGCACGGCCCGGGGGCCTTGAACGGTTGGATTTTTCGCTTGGTCGGCAAACCGGGGTTATGGTATCCTGCCGGGTGCAAGGATGTCGGCACAGAAGGGATGGACATCGACATGAGCGGGAATGAAGCACGCCAGAGTCAGGACAAGCCGCGCGGGAGGTCGATCGTATTGGCGGCCTGGACGCACGGGTTGTTGCCGCTAGCGTGGTTCGTGTTCGCACTGTTCATCGCGCCGCATTTCGTAGCGGTCTTGAAGGACGTAAACGCCGATTTACCCGTGACGGGACGGGCCTTTGTTCAGATCAGCCACTTCGCCGGACGTTTTTCCGCCCTGGTTCTCGGGATTCTGATCCTGGCGCTTCTGGCCGATATGCTGATCTACCGCGCCCTGGCGCGATCGGCCCGGCCCTACCTGGCGGGGGTCTGGTCGTTGTTCATCGTGCTGCTGGAGATCCTCGTCACCGGCGCTCTGTTTGTCATGAGCTACATGACCCTGTTGGCGGTGGCCGCGGCGGGGATTTGATCGCCGTACCGGGGTAGTTCGTCCGTCCGTAGTCCGGTCCCTGTAAACGCCGTCTCTACAGCAAGGCCGTGCTGAAGTACCGCTCGGCGCGATCGGGCAGCACCGTGGCGACGGGGCCGTCGATCTTCGATCGCATCTGTGCCGCCACCCACACGTTCGCCCCGGAACTGATGCCCACCAGCAGCCCATAGTCCCGACCGAGCCGTCGGGTGGTTTCGATCGCGTCCTCGTCGGTCACCTCCACGACCTCGTCCACGAGCGACACGTCCAGAATGTCCGGGATGAATCCGTCGCCGATGCCCTGAATCTGATGCAGACCCGGCTCATGACCCAGCAGGGCCGAGACATCCTTGGGCTCGACGGCCACGATACGGATGCTTGCATTGTGCTCCTTGAGGAACCGACCCACGCCCTGCAGGGTGCCCCCGCTGCCGACGCCCGCCACGAAGCAGGCGATCTCGCCGCTCATCTGCCGCCACAGCTCGGTGGCCGTTTGTTCATAGTGGATGCGTGGATTGTCGGGGTTCTTGAATTGCTGCGGCACGAAGATGCGCGGATCGGCGGCGACCATCTCCTCCACCCGCCGGACCGCCCCGGCGATGCCCTCGGCGGCCGGGGTGAGCACCAATTCGGCGCCCAGGGCCGTGATCAGCTTCTTGCGCTCCTCGCTCATGTTCTCCGGCATGACGATGCGGACGGGATAACCCTTGAGCCGGCCGACCAGCGCTACGCCGATGCCCGTATTGCCGCTGGTCGGCTCGACAATGATCGAATCCCGCCGCAGCTTGCCGTCCCGCTCGGCGCCCTCGAGCATCGCCAGGGCCACGCGATCCTTGATACTCCCGCCGGGGTTGAG
>DSDH01000128.1 GCA_011055475.1 Phycisphaerales bacterium
CCGTCGGTCTGCTCCGGGGCGTGCTACTGTCCTGTATCATGGTTCTCGGCGCGCCTTTGGCCATCCGCTTCTTTGACGGTTCCGGACGGTTTGAGCCCCAACACTTCGAACGCGTCGGACGCTTCATGGAGACACTTCGGCAGGGCGAGGATGCGTTGTCCTCGTATCTGTTCGAGCGGCTTTCGCCGGGCACCGTCGCCTTGCTCGACGAAGCCGTGCCGGACGGCCCCGCTCCCGTTGCCCTCAGGCAACTCCTGGCCGACGATCTCAACCGTATCGTGAATGGGCCGGGCCTGTACGCACCCGACCGCTTTGCCCACGTGTCCCTGTCGGCCTTTGCCCGGAGCCTGGTCGAAAAGCCGCCGGAGGAGGTCGAACCGGTTCGTTTGAACCGGCGACTGCTCCAGGAGGCCTACCCCCAGTTCATCAAGGAGACGGTGTTGGACAGCACGACGGGGGTGGCCGTTCTCCGCTTGCTGGCGCTACTGATGCTCTTTGGGGCCTTGAATAATCCCGGTGTGATCCATTTTCACAAGGATATGGATTTCCGAAGGAACTTCCTGTTCCAGTCGGCCTGTTCGTTGGCCGCAGCCTTGGCCACCATCGTCCTGGCGTTTGTCCTGCGCAGTGTCTGGGCGCTGGTTTACGGGAGGCTGCTCGGGGCCGTCTTGCAGTGTGTGATCAGCTATCGGGTGCACCCGTTCCGGCCGCGGTTCGCCATCGATCGGGCCAAGGCTCTCGAACTATGGCACTATGGGAAATGGATCCTGCTGACGACCATCTTAAGCTACTTTCAGAACTACGGGGACAATCTTTTCGTGGCCAAGTATCTGGGGCCTACGGCGCTGGGGATGTATCTGTTGGCCTATCGACTCAGCCAACTGCCGGCGACCGAGGTCACGTTGCTGCTGAGCGGCATCCTCTTCCCCGCCTACTCAAAGTTGCAGCACGATCGCCGGCGTCTGCGACAGGCTTACTTGAAGGTCCTGTCGATGACGGCGGTCGTCAGTGTTCCGACGGCGGGGCTCATCTTTCTTTTGGCGCCCGATTTCGTACACGCGTTCCTGAAACCCGAATGGCGGCCCATGATCCCCGTCCTTCAGGTCCTGGCGATTAAGGGCCTGACCCATTCGTTGCATGCCACGTTCGGACCGGTATACCGGGCGGTCGGCCTGCCGGGCATTACGACAAAGCTTCAAGTGATCCGGGTGTTCTTGCTGTGCGTATTGATTTACCCGCTGACGGCCCGCTGGGGCGTGTTGGGCACGGCCATGACGGTCGTGCTCATCGGGCTGATTATGCAGCCGTTCGGCTACGGGATGCTCATCGGCGTGATCGGATGTCGCGTCCGCGATATGTTGATCCGCATCGCCTATCCACTGGCGGCGACGGGGGTCATGGTGGCGGCCGCCATGTTGTTGCGCGGGGCGCTGTTCCCGACGTACTCCAGGACATCGCTGGTGGTGCTGGGTCTTTTCGCCGTGGCGGTGTACGCTCTCGTGGTAGGCGTCCTCGATCGCTGGGTGGGTTATTCCATCGTGACCTCCGTTCGCGAGATGATGGGGGCGGTTGTGTCTCACAAAGCGCCGCGCCCGGAGCCGCAGGGGAAGGACTGAGATGCGCGTGGACGCCGATCGACTGACCGATATTCTTCTGGGCGTTCAGCCGCCGCGGGGTCGGTGCGTGTATGAGGATGCCCATTTCCGTCGGCTGCGGAGCGGTGTCATACAAGACGCGGCCTGTACCATTGAGGTCTGCTGCGACACCCTGGTCGACATGGGTTGCACGCTCCTGTTTGTTTCCCTTCAGTCCACCGCCGAGGTGGCCGTGGTCGTGCCCGGCGCCTCGGTCGAACAGAGCGAGCAGGGCGTATTGGCGCGACTCCGGGAAGGGTCGCTTCTGCTGTGGTTTCCACGGGACCCCGTCATGCGTTGCTACGATGCCCACGGACGCATGGAATCGGCCCGGGCGGACGGCATGCAGGTCGAGCGGCGGCCGGAAGGGACGGCGTTTGTCTTTCCATCGACTCCCAAGGGGGAGCGTTGTGAGTTCTGCGTTGTGCGTGTGGACCGCCAGGCGGAGTTGTTCGCCCAAGACCTCCGCATGCAACAACCGATCGAGGTGCTGCCCGTCAGCAAGGCGCGATGGCTCAGGTATCGCGGCATCAAGGACCTCTGGCGATGGCTGGCCGATGGAAAGGTCTACAAGACGAATCCCTCCAAGAGCCACCGTGCCTGGGTCGATCAGCAACTGGCCTGTACGTTGTATGACTACATAACCTTTCTGGCCGAACAGACCGGCAAGACGGTCTACCGCGCCATGGCCGAATGGATCGCCTACGCCGTCCTGCTGACCGTGCCCGACGATGGTCTGTGGCGGCATGGCTCGGCGACCGATCACATGGAGACCCACTTCCGCCTGCAACTGGACGGCGCGACGCTGCTGCTCAATCACCATGAGGCGACCGGCCGCACGGCGTTTCTCGACGGCGCCCGGCGGACCGCGCAGGCGGTCCTCGATCACGCCCAGCCTTTGGACGGCGGACGACTCTGGTTTTTGCACGATACGCTGGAACAGCAGTGGTCCACGGCGCGTGAGGTCTACCCGCGGCTCTTCAAGTCCACGGTGATGGGTAAGCCGCCGGGCAACACGCTCTGCCTGAATACGCACATCTGGACGCTGATTCTGTTGCACCGGTTTGCCGCGATCGACCCAAAGGGCCCTTATGCGGCGGCCTTCGATGCGGGGCTCAAGGCCCTGCGCCACGTCGCGCAATGGGCGCCGGCCGGGTGGTTGTATCGACTGCTCTACGCGCCGTACGACGCCTTGGTTCGCGGGGCGGCGCATCGTCGCCGAACCCGCCTCTGGAAAGCAGCCCGAGTGGTTGAGCGTATGCTCCGACGCCTTATCCCGATCTGCAAGGGGCGCTGGCCCCGGTTGTTCATGCCCAACGGGTACATCGAACGGGATCTGTGCGCTACGGCGCTGTCCGGCGGGTATCATTTCGTCACCCTGCGCGACTTGGCCGCACTTTACGCACAGTGCCGGGTCGAATGGCTCAGACCGATCCTGGAACGAAGCGTGCGGTACAGCCTCCGCACCCGACTGGCGGTCTACCTGGCCCCGGACGAGCCGCGCGGGGGTTTTCTGGTTGATGTGCTGGCGCTCTGTGCCTATGCTGTCGATGTGGGTTACGGTGCGTCGTTGCGCGAGGTCTTGGACGAGTTGTCCGCGGCGGGGCTCGGATTGTCCCCGGATGTGTTGGCCCTGCCCATTTTGCGACCGTGGACGCGCCGGAATATCGATCTGTTCCTGTCGTGGCTCCAGCCGGAGAACAAGCAACCCTCATGAACGCTCCGACTGTCAATGTGATGCAGAAGGCCTGGGATTGCCTGATTATCCTGGATGCCTGTCGGTATGACGCGTTCGAGCGAATTCACCGCGAGTTTCTGGATCCTGCGCCGCTCGATGCCGTCGATTCGGTCGGTACCTGCACGAGTGAATGGCGGAACAAGACGTTTACCGGGGCTTATCCCGATACCGTGTACGTGTCGGCCAACCCCTACATTACCGGCGGCAAGTCCGTGGACGGTTTTGACGGCGGCGCCCGGTTCTTCCGGGTGGTCGACGTCTGGCGGACGGGTTGGGATCATGAGCGGGGCACCGTTCTGCCGGCGACCGTTACGCGGCAGGCCCTTCGTGCCCTGGTCACCTATCCGGACAAACGAGTCATCATCCATTATCTTCAGCCGCACGCCCCCTATCTGTCGCTGGGGACGCACTTCCAGGGCTTTCCCACGCCGAGCCCCTCCGAGCGGCTTCCGATCAGCGGCCTGAGCCACGGGCCTTCGGATCGACCTTGGCAGAAGACGCTTTTCAACCGATTGCTGCCGCTGGCGCGGCGGACGCGGCTGTTCGGTGATCCGCCTGTGTGGAGGCTTCGGCAGTTGTTGGGCATGGCGCCGCAGTCGCCGATGGACGCGGTGCGCCGTGCGCTGGGGCGCAAGGGGCTGCGCAAGGCCTACGAGGACAATCTTCGCGGTGTGCTGGCCGACGTGGCGACATTGTTGCCGTACCTGGAGGGCACGGTCATCATCACCGCGGATCATGGCGAGCGGTTGGGCGAGGGCGACCGGTATACGCACGGACCGGCCATCGACGATCCGCTGTTGCGCAGGGTCCCCTGGTTCGTCATGCACCGGACGCGTCAGCGGCCTCTGCCGGCCCGTGAGTCACTCGAACCGGAGTCCGTCGGGCCGCCCCAGGTCGACAACGCCGACGAGCGGGCGCGCATCGAAGAACGACTTCGAGCCTTGGGATACATGGAGTGAGACCGTGGCTCGACGAGTGATCATTCTCGGCCTGGATGGAGCAAGCTGGCGCGTGCTGGAGCCGGCCGTGCGACAGGGGCACATGCCTTACCTGGCTTCGCTCGTCGACGCCGGCTGCTCCGGCGTGTTGACCTCCACAACGCCCCCGAAG
>DSDH01000428.1 GCA_011055475.1 Phycisphaerales bacterium
CGACAGCCAGATGCCCACGTCGTTGTGACCCTCGCGCGTGCCGCCGAACCAGGCACAAAGCAGCCCCTCAGCCGTCTCGACGACCGTGGAGGCGTGACACTCCGGGAACGGCGCCTCCTCGAAAACGAACCGCTCCACGATCACCCCCGGTTGGGCGGCTTCGGCCCGAGGGTACCCGGCCAGAACAGCCGCCAGCAGCACGACGCCAAACGTCCAGATAATCCAGCGCATTATCACGATCACACCTCCAACTCGCTCTTTTCCCACGGTTAGGCAGTCCGATACGGGGGCCTGTGATCGGTCCCCGAAATCCGCTTGCATTAGCCTGACTGCATCCTATAATAACGTCACCGGATGGTAAACCCTCACGTTTTCTCATGAGAGGTCATGGGGAGGGGAGACATTGTGTCCGGGTCGTGGGCGCAGGCACGTAACCCAGCCGCTCGGCAAAAAGAGCGATGCCTCACGACCGTCGAAGGACCGGGTGCTTTGTGAAAACGTAGCCTTAGGGGCCGAGTGGCGGAACGGCAGACGCTGGGGACTTAAAATCCCCTGCCCGATTCGGGCGTGTGGGTTCGACTCCCACCTCGGCTATGCCTTTTGCCGGAGACTGTGTGGGACGCGACGCGTGAGCGTGGCCGATGCCGAGCGCCGGAGGCCTTTACGAACGAGAAAACCCAGCAAGAAAGGGACTTATGGAAAAAGAACCCAAGATACATGATGTCCAGGAGCCGAACCTTTTCCGAGAGACGTTTCCGTACGTGGAGTTTCCCCGGATCATCTTCGACCACAATCCCGTTCCGTATGAGATGCCCGAGGAGATCTGGATTACCGATACCACGTTTCGTGACGGGCAACAGGCCCGGCCGCCGTACACGCCTGAGCAGATCCTGCGCATCTTTGATTTCTTTCACGAGATCGACGGCGATACCGGCCTGATTCGCCAGTGCGAGTTCTTCCTGTACTCCGATCGGGACCGCAAGGCCGTCGAGCTCTGTAAGGAGCGGGGCTACCACTATCCCGAGGTGACCGGCTGGATTCGGGCCGTGGCCGCCGACTTTCGTCGGGTCACGGAGATGGGGCTGCGCGAGACGGGCATTCTGACCTCGGCGAGCGATTACCACGTTTTCCTGAAACTCCGTAAAACCCGTCAGCAGGCGTTGGACGGCTATCTCGACATCGTCAAGGCCGCCCTGGATCAGGGGATCATCCCGCGGTGCCACTTCGAGGACGTCACCCGGGCGGATTATGAGGGGTTCATCCAGCCGTTCGCGGCCGAGCTGATGAAGCTCGCCGAGCGGTATGACAGCCCCGTCAAGATCCGCCTGTGCGACACGCTGGGTTTCGGCGTGCCGCACCCCGGCGTGGCGCTGCCGCGCAGCGTGCCCAAGCTGGTGTACGGCATGCGGCAGATGGGCGTGCCCTCCGAGTGGCTCGAGTGGCACGGGCACAACGACCTGCACAAGGTGCAGGTCAACGCCGCGACCGCGTGGCTGTATGGCTGTTCGGCGGCCAACTGCGCCATCTTCGGGGTGGGCGAGCGGACGGGCAATCCGCCGCTGGAGGCCCTGGTGATCGAGCACGCGCAACTACGCGGCACCAACCCGAACGTGCGCTACGAGGCCATCACCGAGTTGGCCCGCTACGCCGAAAAGGAGTTGGGTTTTTCGTTGGCGTCGAACTACCCCCTCGTGGGCAAGGACTTCAACGTGACGCGGGCCGGCATCCACGCCGACGGCCTGCTCAAGAACGAGGAGATCTACAACCCCTTCGACACGCAAAAGCTGTTGCGCCGGCCGCTGGGCGTCGCCATTACCGACAAGAGCGGCGCCGCGGGGATTAAGCATTTCATCGAGCAGCAGTATGACATCACGATCGCCAAGCATGACCCCCGGGTCATCGCCGTCAAGGACCGAATCGACGCCGAGTACGCCGCCGATCGGGTCAGCGCGATCAGTGACCAGGAAATGGAAACCTGGGTGGCCGAGGCCTTTGGGGGCAATCCGCCGCGGCGGCGGGCCTGATGGCGAGTTGTGTTGACCGGTCAGGACGACCCGACCTCGTGAGTCCCAATGCCGTGATCAGCCGGACGATCAAAGGGATTGTGTTCGACGTCGGAGAGACCCTGTTATGCTTCGGGCCTCTCGACACCCGGGCCTTGTTCAACGAGGCCGCGCGGCGGTCCTACGACTACCTGTGCGGCCTCGGGGTGGACGTGGGCTCGTTTCGCCGGTACTACTGGAAGAGCCTGTTCGGGTTACGGTGGCATCTGCTTCGGACCTTTCTGACCGGGCGCGACTTCGACGCCCTGGACCTGCTGCAACAGGCGGGGCGAAAGAAGGGCCTGCATCTGACCGAGGACCAGTGGCGGCAGGTGCATTGGTGCTGGTACGAACCGCTGTACAACGTGACGCGGGTCGAGCCGGACCTTCAGGAGACGATCCGCACGCTGGCGGAGCGGTACAAGCTGGGGATTCTGTCCAACACGTTCGTCCACGCGTCGGCCATCGAGCGGCATCTGGACGAGCTGGGCGTGCTCGATTACTTTCCCGTGCGGTTGTGGTCGTACGATTTTGCGTTTCGCAAGCCCGACCGTCGCATCTTCATCGAGGCCGCCCAACGGCTGGGCGAACCGCCCGCGGCGCTCGTCTACGTCGGTGATCGAATCGACAAGGACGTCAAGGGGGCCCTGGCCGCGGGGATGATCCCGGTGCTCAAGCAGGCCCATACCAACGGCCGAGGGGCGCCGCCGGCCGGGACCGTCCGGATCGAGCGGCTCGCGGAATTACCGGACCGCCTGGGCGAAATTGAGTCCCGGACGTAGTTTTCTTTGCCGCCATTTCCACCTGTCGCCTATAATCGGGCCTCGGGAAAGACGATAGAATGGCCATGCCTTCAAGAGAAACCGCCTGGCAGGAGTGCATCAACCCGGATTGCCGGGCTCAGTTCGAGTGCGCCCGGGCGCTGTTCAAATGCCCGCAGTGTGGCGATTTGCTGGACATTCGCTACGACTGGGATCGGATCGCTCGGCCCTCCAGGCTCAGTGCGTTCGCCGACCGCTGGGCCCGGCGGGATCAGCCGCTGGATTTCTCGGGCGTCTGGCGATTCCGCGAGTTGCTGGATTTCTGCCCCGATGCGTGCAAGGTGACCTTGGGCGAGGGCCAGACGCTGCTGGAACGCAATGATCGCCTGGCCTCCCAGCTTGGGATCAAACCCGGCCGCCTTTTCCTGCAATATGAGGGGCTCAATCCCAGCGGCTCGTTCAAGGACAACGGCATGACCGCCGCGTTCAGCCATGCCTGCATGGTGGGTGCCCGGTCGAGCGCGTGCGCCTCGACGGGCAATACCTCGGCGTCCATGTCGCTTTATGCCCATGCCTGCGGCTTGAAGTGCACGGTCTTCATCGGATCAGGCCGGATCGCCTTCGGCAAGCTCAGCCAGGCGATGGACTACGGCGGCCACACGATCCAGATACGCGGCGACTTCGACGACTGCATGCGGCAGGTTCAGGCCGTCTGCGCCCGCGAGGGGATCTACCTGGTCAATTCGCTCAATCCGTTCCGGCTTGAGGGGCAAAAAACGATCATGTACCGCGTGCTCGAGGGGCTCGGCTGGGAGGTGCCGGATTGGATCATTGTGCCTGGCGGCAACCTGGGCAACTCCAGCGCCTTCGGCAAGGCCTTCGCCGAGCTGCGCCGGGTCGGCCTGATCGACCGCGTGCCGCGACTGGCGGTCGTCAACGCGACCGGGGCCAATACGCTGACGCAACTGTTCAACGAGCGCGGCCTGCGATGGAACGACGGGCGTGTCGATCAGGCCGTGATCGACGCCTACTATGACGACCTGACGCAACGCGGCTTTTCGCCGCATACGTGCGCGTCGGCGATCGAGATTTCCCGCCCGGTGAATCTCAAGAAATGCCTCCGCGCCCTGGACATCTGCAACGGCGTGGTGCTCGCCGTCCGCGACGAGGAGATCCTCGACGCCAAGGCGCAGATCGGGGCCACGGGTCTGGGGTGCGAACCGGCCTCGGCCGCGACCATCGCCGGGCTCAAGCACCTGTTGGCCGACGGGGTCGTCGGTCGCGATGAACGCGTGGTGTGCGTCCTGACGGGCCACCCGCTCAAGGACCCGAACGTGACCGTGGAGTACCATCGGGATCGCAAGGGCGCCTTCAGCAATCCGCCGGTTGAGGTACCCAACGACCTGGAGCAGATCATCCGTCACCTGTAGGGCCCGCCGAGTCGGTCTTCGGGCTCGTTCCCGGCGCATCGTGGCGGAGGGCGACCGATGTCACCCCGTGGGCAGGGCTCAGTAGTCGGGGGCGTGGCGCCGTCGCCGTCGAAGCGCCTCGGCACGGTGAAGGATTCGTGACCGGAAGCGATCCCAGGGCAGTCGATCTCCGGCTCGCCGCCAGGCCTCGAACAGGGTGCGTTTCGCGTCGTCGTCGAAGTACCGCTCGAGCAGGCTGTATTCCAG
>DSDH01000140.1 GCA_011055475.1 Phycisphaerales bacterium
ACCAAGGCCGTGCCTCAGTATACCGACGCCGTGCACGAGGTCCCGCCGGTTCCGCAGGTGGCGCCCGTCGCCCCGCGCGTCGAGCCGGAGCACATCGCCGCGTACCGGTCCGACCTGGCCAGGGTCATGCGGACCCGCGCCCAGGCGGACGCCCGCGAGATGGTGGCCCGTGCCCTGTTCGCCGAGGCCCAGACGCGCCTTCTGGCTGATCGGGCCCAGCAGGACGCCATCACCGCCGAGCAGTTGGCGATTGCCGACGCCCTCGAATCCGAGGCCCGGGCGCGGTTCGATGAATTGGAAACGAAGACCGCCAAGGAGATGGATATCGTAGAGTCGACGTACCGCCAGCATGTGGTCCAGGCCGAGTCCTTCCGCAAGGAGAAGGAAGCCGAGGTCCTGGACTACCAGAGCCAGGCCGATGCGCTGGAGAAGATCGCCAGCGCCCGCGCCGAGCAGCTCCTCGCCCAGGCCCAGACCGTCGAGAAGCGCGGCGCGAATGAAATCAAGGAGCTGGAGGTCGTTCTGTGGGCCGTGCAACAGCGTGGCGACGCCGAGTACGCCAAGCTGATGACCGAGGCCCGGAGCATCGCCGATTCGCAGGAGGCCTTGGCCCTGGAGCTCGACGCCCAGGTCGATGCGGCCCGACGGCATCTGGATGCGGAACTGGCCAAGATCGCCAACGCCATCCAATCGGCGGAGACCATCGCCCAGGCCGACTACCAGCAGGCCGTCGCCCAGGCCAACGTCCTGCGTCAGCAGACCGACGCCGAAATCGGCCGCATCAACGCCCAGTTTACCATGGAGCACGCCGTGCTGAAGGCCCAGATCGAGCGTGACAAGGAGCTGGCCCTGAGCCAGAACCTTCGCGGCCAGGCCCTCTGCGAGCGGATGGTCGCCGAGGCCAACGCACAGAAGGTCTGCCGTAACGCCGATCTCGACGCTCAACTCGCGACGGCTGAGGCCGAGATGAACATCCTCCTGGCCAACAACGCCTCCAAGCGTCAGGCCGCCCAGTCCTACCTGGACGCCGTCAAGGCCCGGTTCACAGCCCGGGTGGAGCAGGTCAAGGCCGAGCGTATCGTGGACGCGGCCGGGGAGCAGGCCCAGATGGCCTTGAAGCGGACCGATCTGGCCGCGGCCGTCGCCAAGGCCACCGCCGCCCGCGAGGAGTCCAGCCGCAAGCTGGCCGAATTGCAGAGGCGCCAGGCCGAGCTCCAGACGGCCTCCCTGACGGACTGGTCCGAAAAGCTGGCCACCTACAAGAACGCCGCCACGGAGTTCGACGTCACCGAGTTCGACGTCACCGAGTTCGACGCCAGTGAGTACGGCGTGATCGGGACGGACACGGCCTCGGAGCAGCCGGTCGGCCGGACCGAGGGTTCGACGATCCGCGTGATCGATACCGTCAGTTGGGGCCCCGACGCCCGCAACTGATTGATCGACCTATTGTGATCCCAAGGCGGGGCGCGTCGCTGTGGCGCACCCCGCTTTTCTTTGCGCCCGGGCGGGCCGGCAATGCCTGCCGGGCCGCCCAGGCTTGTGCCCAGCCGGATCCGATGGGCATAGGGTGTGATTCTTCACTTTTTTCGTGTTTTTCTCTTGACAGAATCACCGCCCGGAGCCAAAATATATAGCAGACGTTGGGGGGGGGTTACGTAGGGGTCCGGAATAAGGAGAAAACCATGGCACGGACACTTCTTCGGGCCGGGAGGGTCGCCGTCGGAGGGATTCTCGCCGCACCTGTCGCTGTGACGACCTGTACGATCTGTGTGTGCGGACGCTCGTCATCGGCGGTTGTGGACGCCCGCGTTTGTGGGTAGCAAAACATGGCGTTCTTCACCGCACCAGTTTTTGTAGCGTGTCTGTTGGTTTCCAAACCGTCGGAACCGATGCCTGACTTGTCTGGGCTTCTTGAGCCACACGTGCCGAGAATACGGCAGATGGCGGACGAGGCCCCCAGCGATGTGATGATTCAACTCGGGGTTGGATTTCTCGGTAAGCTGTACGCCCTGGCCCCTGAGCTGGGTTATTGGGGGGACCGATTTGAACAAGTCATCCGATTGGATCCTAATCATTGTCCAGCCTACGCGTCGTTGGCGCGCGGCCGGGCCATGGCCCGTGGTACCAGACGAGATATCCTGACTGACTATGTCGAGGGTAAAATAGCGTACGCCGCAGATGTGGGACTGCAGAGCCTCAGGGTGGAGAAGGTGGACCCTCACTTTGAGGTCTTTTCAGCATACGGTCGGCTCGTCGAGCCGGGCCCGCCCGCCCCGCAGAGAAGGAGTTTCATGCCGTATGTCGAACTCGACTTTGAGGCCGCGCGGCAGGCTTTGCAGAACACGCTGAACACTGAAGCGCAGGAGACGCTTCGTTGGCTCAGGACCGTCCAACAGAAGGACCCGGAGAACGCTCTGTATGACTACCTGATTGCGTACTTGCTGCTGGAATTGGGCCAGCCTGCTGAGGCGCTTGAGCAGATGGAGGTGGGCAACGCCAAACCTTACCTTCGGACGTACTACGCCGAGAAGCAGGCGGCTATGAAGAAGGTGCTCGAGCTGGCGGATGTGCCCGAAAACGAAGTGGCGGCTCTGATCGACACCCAGCAACCGTTTGAGGACTTCATTGCGACGTGGTTATGGCGGCGTGGTCTTGCTGCTGTCGTGGAAGACTGCAAAGACCGCGGCGATATCGGGAAAACCCGGCGTATCTATCAATTGATGCTCAGGGCCGTCGACCAATGTCAGCCGGAGCAGTTTGCCCCGATGAATACAGGGGTCATCCTGCGACAGCGGCTTGCCTCCTTGCCTCAGTCCGGCGCGCGGCCAAGTGATGTGTCGGGGATCCCCCGCAACCCCAGTCAGGGGCCCCGCCGGGGGTATTGGTTGTTAGGGTTGATCTTCATTCTTGTCTTGGGTGGTGTGGCTTGGGTACTCCTGCACCATCGGGATTCCGGCACAGCGAACTCGGACGGTGGCCAGGTCGCAAGGGGGTCTGATGAAGATTGACGGTGAGCATCATCAACGGCCATTCTTCGTACCCCCCCGGCTTGGCCGGACAGGCAGCAATCCCCGGCCCAACCCAACCCGAACAAGCCAGACCCGGCTGATTCACTACCATGGCCTGGAGGCCTTGCAGTGAAAGATCGTAGAATAGGGCGATTCGCCTTCTTGTTCGTGATCGTGTCAGGCGTGTCACTGTTTGTCACGCCTGTGGACGCTGTCCGGATCCGGAACTTTCGCGATGATCCGGATTTGGCCAAGGCGATGGAGTATGACCGCCAGGTGTGGCGCGATCGGGATGATCCGAACAAGATTCAAACCAATCTGACCTTGGCTGAACAACACTATCTCATCTATCTGAAGCGCGAGACCGAGTCGTTCCAACGGGCGCGCGTGTGCGCTCGACTAGGGATTCTTTTCATCGACTGGAAACACGTTGCTGATCGGGAGTTTGGTTTTGAAAAGGGCTACGATTATTTTCGCAAGGTTCTCGAAGAGGAACCCTTTCGCATCGCGGATTGTACGCTGCGGGCGCGGTACGAACTTATCATGGCGCCGGCAAACCGCAGTGAGCAGTTGGACGCCGCAGTGAAATGCTACGCGTTGCTCTTGTCGCTGGATGAGAATGCGATCCGTTCTCGTTGGCTGCCTGAGACACCGCAAGACACGATCCCGGGCGATCTGCAGGTTCAAAAGGTGATCCATGCCGTCCATGAAGACCGTCGTGCCTGGGCCTACAACATGGTTGTCGGGTCGAAGTTCTTGCCGAATCGCAACCAGTGGCTGCGGGAGATCATGGAGCGATTTCCCGGGACGGAGGCGGCGGATTTGGCCCAGAAAGCACTGGCCAAGCTGGACTCATCGGTTCAGCCGCCGGTCCAGGAGCCGCCCGCGGCGCCCCAGGCCGCTGGGCCACCCATCAAGCGGCCCGGAATGTCCCGGCTGATCGCCGACCCCAACGGCCTTGCCCTGTCCGGAAAGCCCATTACGCTGTCGGCCGCCCCGCGCCAACCGTCTCAGGAACCGGTCCCGCTGGCGACGGCCAAGCCGGCTTCCGGCAGGCGTTTCCCCTGGTGGCTCCCGGTACTCGGCGTCGCCGCCCTGATTCTCGCCGCCGGCGGTTATTACAGATGGGGAAGTTGATCTGTCGATGAACTGATTGTAAATGGCGTGGTGCTATGATGATCGAATCCAGAAAATGTACCCTGGCGTTCTGCGTGCTCGGGCTGGGACTGCTGTTGGCTCCGACGCGGGGCTACGGCTCCTCAGAGCTTGCCGGTGACGTGGTAGTCGCCCGAGTGGATGGTGTGCCCATACACTACAGTCAAATCCAAGCCCCGCCGCAGGTGGTGGATATGCTGCGAACGCAGACGCAGGACAGCCGGGATCTAGAAAAGGAGGCTCGGTTGTGGGAAGCCCGGCGATTGTACTGGCGGCTTCGCGGAATCATCGCCGACCGTGCGG
>DSDH01000604.1 GCA_011055475.1 Phycisphaerales bacterium
CTAAGGGTATTCCCCCGGTGGGGCCCGAGGAACGAGAGCGCTTCCAGGGGGTGGTCCGGATGCCTTCGATATCAGACTGTGCCGGTAGGATTTTGGGGGAGCCGAGCCCGCTGAAGAACGGGGGGTGGAACTGGCGGCTCGGCAATAAGTAACGATGCGCCTCCGTGCGCGGCCCTTGGACCGGTCCGTGGCGGGCACGCCTATTATCGGACGCCTCCGGGCCACGACTTGAAAAATAGCCCCAAAAAACGAGGGGACGGCGTTCGTCTTCGTAGGGGGGGCTTTGCCCTCGGCGTGGCGGAGGCCTTGCTCGATGGCGGGGGGAGGATGGCGATGTTGACGGCGTGCGGCACCGTCCGAATGGGCCGGAAGCATCCTCCAGCGTGATAAACCTCATGTGGGGGCCATCAGTGGTTCGGGCCCGGTGGGCGACGACGAGCCACAAGGCCGGTCGTCGGAGAGCTTACCGATATGTGCATGGGCAACATTCCCTATTTTGGCAATTTGACCAAAAATATTCTTGACAGACTGTAGTCGGTCAGGGTAATAGAACGCCCGGAAAGGAAAAGGAGCCGCCGAGCGGGGTCTATGGCGGACGGTACTGGACAAGGGCCACACGACGATGGTGGCGGACCGACTTGAGGGGTTGGAGCACGTTGAGGGCCCGGCGGTTTTTGCCGGCCCGACTGATTCTCCACCGTCGGCCCTAAATGCTCGCGAAGTACGACTTCGGCGAGGTGACAATCACGCCTATTCGCCCCTCAGTTGCGGGCCATTCAAGTCCATACGCAGGGTTGGGGTCTATCGATTCACACAAGCCGCTGGATAAGGAGCATGGAGATGGCACGAGTGATGGCACAGGCAGGACGCGTGGTTTCCGTGGTATTGTTGGTCTTGGTGATGGCGGCCGTGGGCGTGCTGTCGATCTACGGCCTGGCCGGCTCGGCGAACGGGCCGGTCACGATGGTCGATCCTGCCGAATCGTTTGCCCCGGTCGTCCTGAGCGAGACGCGCGAGGAACTGATTGACCGCCGCGGCCCGCATCAGCGCGTCTGGCGGATCACGCGGCAGATCGAGGTGATGGACCGGCGGACCAAGGAGGTCTCGGTCGAGGAGGTTGTCTCGACGATCGTGGAAGTGGGCAATGGGCTGTGCTATCAGGATGCGGTGGGTCACTGGCAGGTCAGCGAGCCCACCTGGCGGGCGACCGACGAGGGTTTCGTCCTGGAGCGGGCCGGCTATACGCTGCGGATCGGCCGAACGATTGACTCCTGGCTCGAGTACGGCATCGAGGCCGATACGGTGCGGCTCAGGCCGACGGCCATCATGGCCTCGGACGGCACGTTTCTGCAAGAGGTTGGGGGCCTTGATCCCGGCGCCGAAGGGCGGGTCGATCCCAACGATCCGGCGTGCCTGGTCTTCGCCGGGGCGTTCGGCAAGGGGATCGACCTGGAGCTCCAGGCCGCCCCCGGAGGCTATCACCAGAATGTGATCTTCCACGAAAAACCCCCTTTCAGCGAGCCGTTGGACCCGGTCACCACGCAGATCCTGGTCTATACGGAGCTGGACCTGGGTGAGGACGATGCGGCGGGCGTGCTCGACGTGGCGGCGGGCAAGGCCCGGCGGCAGTGCGCGACCGAGATCACGTGCACCGCGGCCACGGACGACGACGTGGTGCTGGTCAAGCACGTGGCCATCGGCGACGGGCTTTACGAGTATGACCTGTGTCGGTTCGCGGATTCGGTCGTATCGGACCGGGCCTCCGGCGGCCGGGCTCGGCGAGCCCTGGCGGCCAAGCAACTGCTGCGGGACGAGAAGACCGGCGCTCTCTACCTGGTGGAAAGCCTGGACCACGGATTCTTCGCCGAGGCCGAGTACCCGGTGGTGTGGGACTATCAGACGGTCAACGGCACATTGGCGACGGACACGACGTGGTACGCGGCCTACACCTATTACGTGTCGGACGACCTGACGATCGACCATTGTGCGCTGCGCATCGAGCCCGGCACCTTTGTGAAGGTGGCTGCCGGCAAAAAGATCACCACCCAGAACAGGGGGACCCTGATCGCCCGGGGTCAGCCGGGGCGCCGCATCGTGTTTTCATGCGCTTCAGCCCGGGGCAACGGGGAAGAGATTCCTGGGGCGGCATCGGGTCCGTTCGCGGGTCTGGAAGTCGGCGACGGCAGCGCCCTGGAGTGGTGCCACATTTACTCGGCCGCGACAGGCATGACGATCAAGGGAAAACTGGCGATTCCCTTCCAGCACAGCCGGGTCATTGTTTGCGGTACCGGCATCGAGATCGCCACCGATGATCCGAACGGCTGTCGTGTTTTCAACAACATCATCAATGCGTGCACAGCATACGGCCTGGCCGCCAACACCGCCAACGGCACGGCCGCGGTGGTCAACAACACGTTCTACAACAATGCGACCGCCATCCGCCTGGGTCCCTCCTGCCGCCTCGATATGCAGATTCTCAATAATCTGATCCTGTCATGCAGCGGGGTGGGGATCGACAATGATTCACCCTATTACGATCCGAATGACCCCTCCAACCCGTCCGACCCCAACGATTCAGTTCTGGTGCTGGACTACAATGGCTATCACGGCAACACCGTCAACACGGACGGCGTGGGGGCCGGGTCGCATGACGTCCAGACTTTGGTGAGCCCGCTTTGCAGTCCCTCCGGCAGTTCCGCGGACTGGGTCAGCTTCTATTATCTCAACACGGACCCGAACGGCGGGGGACTGCTGGCCGATGCGGGGAATACTGAGATCAGCGGCTGGATCCTCAACGATCCGAACCTGGGCTATGAAGACCCGAACCAGTGGTCCATCTACATGACGCCGGAGGACAACGTCCGGGGGTTTGTCAGTGCGACGACGATGGACACGGACACGGTCTGGCAGCCCTCCTACGCGACGTGCGACACCGGGACGGTCGCGATCGGCTACCATCATCCCCGGGTGGACTACTACATCCGCAAGGCGGATGTCACCGTCAACGCGACCCTGGAGATCCAGCCGGGGACGGTCATCGTCCAGGCGGTCGACAGTGCGACGAGTCAGGGCAGATTGTCCATCGGTTCCACCGGCTCGCTCATCTGTCGGGGTGATCCGTTCGAGGGTGGGTATATAACCTTCGTCGAGCGGGGACGGGCCGGCGAGATGGCCGGCGTGGGGATTCCCTGGTTCAACGAGAGGCCCTTCGTGGAACTGACCTCCGGCTGTGCCTATGATGTTCAGTTCACCCGGTTTGTGGGCCTGGGGTATGCGTTGGTCTGTCACGAGGGCCAGGGAGTCCTGCGTGACTGTCAGTTCCTGTTGAACAACCGGGGGATCGACTACCGCTCGTGCGTGGGCGCCGAATGCGCCAATGGCCTGTTCATGAACAACTACATCGCCGTGCGCGATTACGAGGGAACCGGCGGCGTGATCCGCAACTGCACGTTCATGACGAACAGCCGTTGTATCAACCTGGCCGGCTCGGCGGTGGCGGATGCGACGGTCTACAACAGCCTCTTTCACAGCTATGACTACGGCCTACGGGTCAACAACACCAATTGCGATCTGACCGAGCATTACAACGCCTTCTACCACGAGAACGGCGGGACGTTCTATCCGATCTACCCGGCGGAGAGCCATGATCTGGATCCGAGCGACTGGGCCGATCCCCTACGGGATTATGCACAAGGTCTTTACGGGGACCCCTGTGATCCGAGCTGGCCCGATTTTGATCTGCGATTCTGCGTCGTGGCCGACAGCAACGCCGTGGACAACGGCTACGATCCAGCCGGCCGGGGGATGTGCGGATACACCGTCTTCCTGGCCAATATCGAGGACACGGGCGTGATCGACATCGGCTTCCACCGACCCTTGCCCGGCGACCTGGACAGCGACGACCTGCGGGACTTCGAGGAGTACTGGCAGGGAACCGACCCCAACAACCCGGATACCGACGATGACGGCCTGTACGACGGCGCCGAGGTGAGCACATACGGGACGGACCCGCTGAATTGGGACAGCGACGACGACGGCCTGCCGGACGGCTGGGAAGTGGACAACGGATTGGATCCCCTGGACGGCTCGGGCCTGAACGGATGGGACGGCGATCCGGATGGCGACGGCCATACCAACGGCGTCGAGTACCTCCACGGCAGCAAGGCCAACGATGCCCAGTCCCTTCCCGAACCGACGGTCATCACCGTGGGATACGGTGTCGCCACGATCCAGCAGGCCATCGACAACAGCATTCATGATGACCTGATCGAGGTCCCGCCCGGTGTGTACAACGAGGCCGTGGACTTCAAGGGCAAACGCATCATCATCAGCAATCTCTCGGCGGCGTATGGTTACTGGAGTCTCGTGGAGCAGACGGTGATTGACGCCAGCGGCCTGTC
>DSDH01000124.1 GCA_011055475.1 Phycisphaerales bacterium
ATCCTGCGGGGGCGATTCCCGGATACCGGCTTTACACGGCGCGAACGGGATGAACATATCCGACGGGTGGGCTTCATGGCCTCCCTGCTCGAAAAACACGGGGTCGCCGTGGTGTGTTCGTTCATTTCGCCCTACCGCCAGGCCCGCCGCGAGGTTCGCGAGATGTGTCGTCGATTCATCGAGATTTACATCCGCGCCTCGGTCGAGGCCTGTGAGGCCCGCGACGTGAAGGGGCTTTACGCCCGCGCCCGCGCCGGGCAAATCGCCAACTTCACGGGCCTGGATGACCCCTATGAGCCGCCGGAGAAGCCCGAACTGATTGTGGATACCGACCGCCAGGATGTCGATGAATCGCTGGCGAGGATCACGACGTACCTGGAACGCCTGCTGTAGAGGCTGCGATGGATCACCTGGACCAGTTAGAGAATACGAGCATTCACATCCTGCGGGAGGCCTACGCCAGCTTCAAGAGCCTGTGCATGCTCTGGTCCATCGGCAAGGACAGCACGGTGCTGTTGTGGCTGGCCCGCAAGGCCTTTCTCGGTCACGTGCCCTTCAGCCTGGTGCACATCGACACGCGGTACAAGATCCCGGAGATGATCACGTACCGGGACCGCCTGACCCGCCAGTGGCACCTGGACATGGTCTACGGCATGAACACCGACGCCCTGGAACGCAAGGAGACGTTCCCCGACGGCAACGCGGATCGGCTCACCTGCTGCCGTCTGCTCAAGACGGAGGCCCTCAAGAACACGCTCAGCGGTCGCGGACCCCGCTGGCGGTTCAATCACCAGCTCGACCGTTACGAGCCGGACCCCAGCACCGAGCCCTACACGGGCGTGATCGTGGGCGTCCGCTCGGATGAGGAGGGCTCGCGCTCCAAGGAACGTTACTTCAGCGCCCGTGACCGCCAGAGCGAGTGGGATATCGCCGATCAGCCACCGGAGCTGTGGAACCTGTACAAGACCGATTTCGCGCCCGGCACCCACGTGCGGATCCACCCGCTGCTGGACTGGACGGAACTGAATATCTGGGAGTATATCGAGCGGGAGAAGATTCCCACCGTCTCACTGTACTATAACCAAGGCGACGGCAAGCGTTATCGTTCGTTGGGGTGTTGGCCCTGCACGCATCCAATTGAGTCCGAGGCCCGCACGCCCGCCGAGATCATCGAGGAGCTGCGCAGCGGCCGACTGGCCAACATCGCCGAGCGATCGGGCCGCGCCCAGGACGCCGAGGACGGGGGCGGCCTGGAGACCCTGCGACGCGGCGGGTACATGTAAACGAGAAAGACCTCATGCAAGAAACGACCGCCAGCACGCCGCAGCCCACAAGCCCGACCAGTCGGGAACAGATGAACATCGTCATCGCCGGCCACGTCGATCACGGTAAGAGCACCATCATCGGGCGGCTGCTGGTCGACACCCATTCCTTGCCCGAAGGCAAGCTGGAGCAGGTCCAGGAGACCTGCCGCCGCAACGCCAAACCGTTCGAGTACGCCTTCCTGCTCGATGCGCTCAAGGATGAGCAGGCCCAGGGTATTACGATCGACTCGGCCCGCGTGTTCTTCAAGACGCCCCGCCGGGATTACATCATCATTGACGCCCCCGGCCACATCGAGTTCCTCAAGAACATGGTCACGGGCGCCAGCCGGGCCGAGGCGGCCCTGTTGGTGATCGACGCCGAGGAAGGCGTCCGCGAGAATTCGCGCCGCCACGGCTACATGATCGGCATGCTGGGCATCTCGCAGATCGTCGTATTGGTCAACAAGATGGACCTCGTCCAGTGGAATCAGGACGTGTATGAGGCCATCGTCGCCGAGTACCGCCGTTTTCTGGACGACCTGGGTCTGCGGGCGGACTTCCTGCCCGTCAGCGGCCGCACGGGCGACAACGTCGCCAGCGGCAGCCCGCGCATGCCCTGGTACACCGGGCCCACCGTGCTGGAGGCGCTCGACGCCCTGAGCAAACGTCCGCGGCCCGTCGATCAGCCCTTCCGCATGCCGGTTCAGGACGTCTACAAGTTCACCGAGCACGGCGACAAGCGACGGATCATCGTCGGCACCATCGAGACCGGTCGCGTCCGCGTGGGCGACCAGGTCGTGTTCTACCCCTCCGGCAAGAGCAGCACGGTCCACACGATCGAGGCCTTCAACGCCCCGCCGCAGACCGAGGCCGTCGCCGGGCAGGCCACCGCCCTGACGCTGGAAACACAGATTTACATCGCCCGCGGCGAGATCGCCACCCTGGCCGGTCAGCCGCCCTGCCGCGTCTCCAGCCGTCTGGAGGCGAATCTGTTCTGGATGGGCCGCGGGCCCATGACCAAGGACAAGCCCTACCTGATCCGGATCGGAACGGCCAAGGAGACGGTGCACCTGGAAGAGGTGCTCTCGACGATGGACGCGGCCGATCTGAACACGACGCACCGCAAGGACGCCATCGAGCACCACGACGTGGCCGAGTGTGTCCTCCAGATGCGTCGAGGGATGGCCTTCGACGAGGTCGGCCAGGTCGCCCCCACGGGCCGCTTCGTGATCGTCGATGATTATGAGATCCGCGGCGGCGGGATTATCCGCCAGGCCCTGAGCGACGAGCAACGCTGGGTCCGTGACTACGTCATGCAGCGCAACGTCCGCTGGCAGAGCGGCGCCATCGGCCGTGATGACCGTGCCGAGCGCTATAGCCAGCGACCCACGCTTGTGCTGGTCACCGGTGGGCGTAACGTGGGCAAGAAACGCCTGGCCCGCGCGGTGGAGGCAAGGCTCTTCGCCGATGGCCGCGTGGTGTACTTCCTCGGCATCGGCAACGTACTGTACGGTGTGGACGCGGATATCAAGACGCCCGGCAGCGACGCCAACCGTCCCGAACACCTGCGGCGCCTCGCCGAGGTGGCCAACGTTCTGCTCGATGCCGGCATGATCCTCGTCGTCACCGCCATCGGGCTGCGGCAGGAGGACCTCGACTTGATCCGAGCCGCAGTGGACGTGCCCAGCGTCTACGTCGTCTGGCTCGGTCTCGAACCAACCGATATCGCCCATGACCTCATTCTGCCCAGTGTCGAGCCGGTGGACGACGCCGTCGATCAGGTCAAACACCTCCTGCAAGACAAGGGCGTCATCTTTCGCCTGTGACCTTGTGCCATCACTTCGTCCTCGTGACTCGCGACCTCGCGACCGCGAAGAGGGTTTTTCCGTGACAGGGCCGGGCGTGCGCCGTATCCTCTGACGGTCGTGGAGGGTACGCACAGGTGGTCTGGAGCGCGGTGCCCATGAAAAAGTGGAAATTCGGAATCATCGGGGCGGGTCTGATCGCCGACTTTCACGCGCGGGCGATCCGCGAATTACCCAACGCCCGGCTGGTCGGCGTTCACAACCGCACGTTTGACAAGGCCCGACGGCTGGCCGCCGCCCACGGCGCCAAGGCCTATGAAACGTTCGAGGGGCTGCTCAAGGACGTGGACGTCATCACGATCGCCACGGCCAGCGGCGCGCACATGGAACCGGCGGTGGCCGCGGCCCAGGCGGGCGTGCACGTGCTCTGCGAGAAACCGCTGGAGATCACGCTTGAGCGGATCGACACCATGATCGCCGCCCACCAAAAGGCCGGTACCTTGCTCGGCGGCATCTTCCAGAACCGTTTCAACGAGGCCATGGGCCCTTTCCGCCGAGCGATCGCCGAGGGGCGTTTCGGGGCGATCACCTACGCCGGGGTCTTCGTTCCCTGGTGGCGCACCGATGAGTATTACCGCGACAGTTGGCACGGCACCTGGACCCTGGACGGCGGCGGCGCGATGATGAACCAGTCCATTCACATGGTGGATATGCTGGTGGACCTGATGGGCCTGCCGGATGCGGTTATGGGTTTCGCGGCGACGCTGGGGCACGTGATCGAGGCCGAGGACACGGCCGTCGCGGCGATGCGATTCCCCAACGGCGCCCTGGGCACGCTGTACGGCACGACCGCTTCGTGGCCGGGGCAGTTCAAGCGGTTCGAGCTGACCGGCACCCGCGGCACGGTTATCTACGTTGAAGACAGCTTCGCCGTCTGGCAGTTCGCCGATGAGCAGCCGCAGGACGACGAGATCCGCCAGCGCTTCGGCCAAGTGAAAAGCGGCGGCGGCGGCGTGGCCGATCCGGCGGCGATCACACACAAGAACCATCGGGAGAATATCGCCGCCTTCCTCGATGCCTTGGAATCGGGCGCCTCGTTTGAGATCGATGCCGCCGAGGCCCGTAAGAGCGTAGCCCTGGTTCTGGCGCTGTACGAGTCGGCCCGGACGGGACAGATTATTACCCTGCAACCCTAGCAGTCCGTTGAAAAAATGGATTCAAGGGCCGACCTTAGGCGGCACAGGCAAGAACGGCTGAGTCGTGCAGATGATGTATAATATTG
>DSDH01000660.1 GCA_011055475.1 Phycisphaerales bacterium
CCTGTACCGGCTTGGGGGCCCTGATCGGCCCGGCCTGGCCGGCCCGCGCCGCCTCCGACGACCAGCCCGTTCGAATCCGCATTGTCTACGCCCTCCACGGGCCGCAGCAGACCGGGCCGGATTGGCCCAATGTCGGCTTCGACTTCGAGCCGGTCATGAACCGCATAAACGCCCAATTAAGGCGACGGTGTCGGGGCTTCGAGTTCGTCTCTTCTATGGCCAACGGCCCGGAGCAGGCCCAGCAGCTCCTGCAAGAGGATGCCTCCGGGGGCATCGACGGCTATCTGGTGTATCAGATGAACTGTTGGAATCGCGTGGTGCAGACGATTGCCGGTTCGGGAAAACCCGTGCTCTATGCGGACTTCCAATACGGCGGCAGCGGCGGCTTTCTCGTGTATACAGCGGCGATGCTGCGGGCCAAGACGCCCAATTTCGGGTTTGTGGCCTCCTCCCGCATCGCCGATTTGGCCGAGGCGGTCCGCTGCTTCCGGATCGTCAAGGACGGCGGATCAGTCGAGCAGTTCGCCGCGGCGACGGCGCGGGTGCGACGGCAGCGCACACCGGAGCCGGGCGGCTTGCAGGTGCTTCCGGATGTTGTCAAGACGCTGGCGCCCGAAGACTGTGCCCGACGACTGAAGACCCTGAAGCTTCTGGCGGTGCGGGACCAGAACGCCGGGCCGGCCGAACCGGTGATGGGGATCGGCCTGGAATACGTCTCCTTCGCGGACGTCAACGAGGCTTGGCAGGCGGCGGACAAGGACCAGGCGACGGAGATCGCCGCCCGATGGCGCAAGAACGCCACGGCGGTGGTCGACGTCTCCGAGGAGACGCTGCGATCCTCGGCGGCGATGTACCTGGGCATGAAGGAGGTCCTCAAGAAGCACGGCGCCCAAGGCATCACGATCAACTGCCTGGGGGGTTTCTATGGCGGACACATCCACGCCTATCCGTGTCTGGGCTTTCACGAGCTGAATAATCAGGCCCTCATCGGCGGCTGTGAGTGCGACATCCGCTCGGCGGCGACGATGCTCATGCTCACGACGCTGACGCAGGGGCGGCCGGGATACATCTCGGACCCGGTCATCGACACGGCCAAGCGGCAGATCATCTACGCCCATTGCGTGGCCTCGAACAAGGTCTTCGGGCCGGAAGGACCGACGAACCCCTATGCGATCATGACGCACTCGGAAGACCGGCAAGGCGCTTCGGTACGGTCGGTCATGCCCACCGGCTACATGACGACGACGGTAGACATCATGCCGGACCGCAAGGAGATCATCTTCCACCGGGCCAAGGCCGTGGGCAACGACCCCGACGATCGGGCCTGCCGCACGAAGCTGGCCGCCGAACCGGTGGGCGATATCGAGAAGCTCTTCGGCGAGTGGGACCGTTGGGGCTGGCACCGCGTCACCTGCTATGGCGATCTGAAGGAGCCCGTTTTCGGCCTGGCCGACGCCATCGGCTGGAAGGTGATCGAAGAGGCTTAACCGCCGTTGCCGTGCCGGTTCGACCCGGCTGTGCGGACACGAGGACATTCGAGTTGAAGGAGTACATCATGGCAGAGTCGACACGTCGTGAGTTTCTACGCACCGGCGGGGTGGTGCTCGCCGGATCGGCGTTGACGACAACGTTGGGTTCGGCCCTCTACGCCGCCGCGGACAACACGATTCGCGTGGCCCTGGTGGGCTGCGGAGGCCGGGGCACGGGCGCCGCCTCCAACGCGTTGAGCGTGCGCAATGGCCCGATCCGGCTGGTGGCCCTGGCGGACGTGTTCGAGAATCGCGTCTCGCGAAGCTACAAGGGTCTGAAGGATCGACACGGAGACCAGGTGGACGTGCCGCCGGAACGACGCTTCGTCGGCTTTGACGGGTACCGCAAAGCGATGGAATGCCTCCGGGCGGGCGACGTGGTGATCCTGGCCACGCCGCCGGCGTTCCGCTGGGTGCATTTCTCCCACGCCATCGACAAAGGCATCCACGTGTTCATGGAGAAGCCGGTCACGGTGGACGGCCCGACGACGCGGCGGATGCTGACGCTGGCCGAGCAGTCGGTCAAGAAGAATCTCAAGGTGGGCGTGGGGCTGATGGTCCGCCATTGCCGCGGCCGCCAGGAGTTGCTCGACCGGATCCGGTCGGGCCAGATCGGCGACATCGTAACCCTGCGGGCCTATCGCATGAGCGGCCGTTCGGCCACCGCCGGGCCCAAGCCCGCGGGCATCAGTGAGCTGCTCTATCAGATTCAGCGGTTTCACGCGTTCCTGTGGGCCAGCGGCGGGTGCTACAGCGACTATTACATCCATCAGATCGACGAGTGCTCCTGGATGAAGGGCGCCTGGCCCATCGAGGCCCAGGCCACCGGGGGTCGACACGATCGCGGCAACTCCCTGGATCAGAACTTCGACAATTACTCGGTGGAATACACCTACCCCGACGGCGCCAAGCTGTTTTACTATGGACGTAATATGAGCGGCTGCCACAGCGCGTTCTCCAGCTTCGCCCACGGCACGAAGGGGTCGGCGGTGATCTCGACGTCGGGTCATACGCCCGGGCGGGTGCGCCTCTACGACGGACACAACATGACCGATGACAAATGCGTGTGGCGCTACCCGCAACCCGAGAAAAGCCCTTACCAATTGGAGTGGGACGATCTGATCGAGGCCATCCGCAACGACAAGCCGTACAACGAAGTCGAACGGGGCGCGATCGCCAGCCTGGTGACGAGTATGGGGCGGATGGCCGCCCACACGGGCCAGGTGATCACGTACGAACAGATGCTCAACTGCCCGCACGAATTCGCGCCCACGGTGGGGGACTTAACGATGAACTCGCCCGCGCCCCTGCAACTTGGGCCCGACGATAAGTACCCCGTACCGCAGCCGGGCATTGTGAAAGACCGCGAGTATTGAGGCAAAGAGAGACGACGCGCCGGCTTCCGGACCGGCGCGTCGCAAAGGCATGGAAAGGAACGAGGATGAGCAGTCAGAAACAATCGAACTCACGCTCAGGCTCCACGCGTCGGGAGTTTCTCAAGAGCGGCACGCTGGCGACGGGGGCGGCGGTGTCGGGCATGCTGGGCGCGCGGGTTTTCGCGGCCGGAAGCGGTACGATCCGGGTAGGGATGGTGGGTTGCGGCGGACGCAACACGGGCGCCGCCGTGCAGGCCCTGACCGCCGATCCGGGCACCCGGCTGGTGGCCATGTGCGACATCTTCATGGACCGCGTCAAGAGCCAGCGAGCCCACATCCGCCAGGCCAAGGGCGACCAGGTGACGATCGATGATGACCACTGCTTCGCCGGCTTCGACGGATATAAGCACGTCATCGCCGCCAGCGACGTGGTCCTGATCGCCAACGCGGCCAAGTTCCACCCCCTGCACGCCATGACGGCCATCCAGGCGGGCAAGCATGTCTTTGTGGAAAAGCCCCACGGGATCGACCCGGCGGGGATCAAACTGATGCGCCGGACGGCGGACCTGGCCCGCAGCAAGGGCCTGTGTCTGGTGTCCGGTCTGCACAGCCGCCATCACACCGGCTACGCCGAGACCGTACAGCGGATTCACGATGGGGCGATCGGCAAGGTCATCGCCATCGAGGAGAACTTCCTGCGCGGTCCCTATGGTGTGATCGACCGCCGGCCCGGCCTGACCGAGGTGCAATGGCAGTGCAGCACGCAGTACCACTTCCGCTGGCTCAGCGGCGACGACGTGGTGCAGTCGCTGGTGCACAACCTCGACCGGGCCAGTTGGGTCATGCACGACCAGGCGCCGGCCCGGTGTCACGGCCTGGGCGGACGGTCGAGCATGACCGAGCCGATCTACGGCGACGTGTTCGATCACCACTCCGTCGTCTACGAGTTCGCCGACGGTACGCCGATCTACGCCTTCTGCCGCACGACCAACGGCTGCTATAATGAGTACTCCAGCCTCGTGCTCGGCAGCGAGGGCGTGGCCGATATCATGCAATGCCGCATTACGGGCAAGACGAACTGGCGATGGACCGACCACTGCGACCCGTATCAGCGCGAGCACGACGTGCTGTTCAGCGCGATCCGCGCGGGCAAGCCCGTCAACAACGGCGACTACATGACGCGCAGCACCCTGATCTCGATCATGGGCCAGTTGTCCTGCTACACCGGCCAGGAGGTCACGTGGGAGCAGGTCAACGCCTCCGACTACTTCTACCCGCCACAGCCGGAGGAGTGTCACGATGCCATGGAACCGCCGGTTCAGCTTGGACCGGACGGCAGTTACCCCGTGCCCAAGCCGGGCTTCACGAGAATGTTGTGACGGAGCCCTCGGCGCCGAAGCGAGGGTCCCGCAAGAATGAGACGAACAAGCACAGAGGAGACCGTATGTACAAGCTGCATCGA
>DSDH01000351.1 GCA_011055475.1 Phycisphaerales bacterium
CGACTCGTCACCGATCAGCTCGGCGCGATAGAATACGTCGTCGCCGGCTTTCACTACGTGCCGACGGCGGGCACCTATCCGATGAGTCCGGACGACTGCACGCTGCCGGGCGAGCGGTTCCTGGAGCTGTGGCGGACGGCGTTGCTGGGCATCGTCTCGAATCCGGCCGTCCACACGCTGGCACACCCCGGCCGGCTGGCTGCCGCGGCGGTGGACTTGGATGCGCACTTCGAGACGATCCTGGCCATACTCGCCGAGGCCGCCGAGGTCAGCGCCGCCCATCGCGTCGCCTGGGAGATCAACGAACTGACCGGCACCCGACTGAACGGCTATTACCAAAAGCAGTGGCACCGTCTCTACCTGCCGGCCCTCCGCGCCGGCGTCAAGCTCGTCTATGGCTCGGATGCGCACAGCCCCGAGGCGATCGGCAAGACCACCTTCGCGCAAACCATCCTCAAGGGCCTGCCTGAAGGCTGCCTGGCCGAACCCGATGACGTCCTCGACTGGAAAGCGGGCCTCTGACCGACCGCTACGGGCAATCCAGGCTCGTGCACACCAGCCACTGGGCCGCCATTTCCGCCAGATCAAGGACGTTCACGTGGCAGTCCTCGTTCAGGTCCGCGGGCGAGAGTGGAATCCCGGAGGCCTTGGCCGCCTCGCACGCCGTCGCCAGCACGTGAATCGTCATCGTATCCGACGCCGTCAACTCGGAATCATCGGCCGTAAGCTGCATCACGTAGGAACCCAAGGCCGTGATCGTCACCCATGCCTGCTCGTCGTTCTCGCCCGCGATTTCGATGTTGGCCGCGTCGGCCGGGACGGTGGACCACGTCAGGGCCAGCTCTCCGGGCGGGTCCGGTCGCCCGTCGTCGCTGACCGCCGGCAGCATCTGGACGCTCACCGACCCATCAGTCAGCCACGTGAAGACATCCGCCCCGGCGTCCACCTGCGGCGGGGTGTTGTCCGCCGTGAACCGCCATACGCGTCCGATCGTCGTTGCACCCATCGTCGGGTCCGTGCAGTCCACCCGCCAGAAGTAGTCTCGGCCGAACTCCAGGATAATGGGCTCAGGCAGTTCCAGCAGGTTCACCGAGTCGGCCGCTTCATCCGTTACGATGGCGGCGGCGTAGTTCAGGAAGTTCGGATCGCCCGGATACAGGCCGTATTCGGGATAGTGGTCGGTGAAGTACACGGTGCACGTCACCGGCTGGGCCGGATCGTTCGGGTCGGGGTTGACCCATTGCAGGGTGTCCAGGGCGACGGGCACCTTGGCCCCATCGACCGGCTGCGGCGACGAGGCCTGGTGCCAGTTGCGCGGATACGCCTCAACCCAAATGCTGTCGAACCAGTTGACCTGCCCGGCTCCCCCGGTCGCCAGCGTGGCCGTCATGTAGTTCACCCCGTCAGGGATGACGGCCTGATGCGTATATTCCTGCCATTGATCGGTCACCGGGGGATAGATCGGCGATTCGCCCCTCGGATCGGCCTTGTCCAGGCCGCCGTAGAACTCGAACTTCAACTCCGCGGACGCCGTGGCGGCCGTGCTCGTCGGGGCCTTACGAATCATCGCACTGAAGTAGATCGTCTCTCCCGGCGTGACGGGGACGTTGTGGTAGAACGCCACGGCCCAGGACACATCCTGCAACTCGGTGTAGCTGTTGCCCTCGAAGGCATTACCCGGGTCGTCCTGCCAGGGGAAGATGTAGCCGACGCTGGCCCACGCCCCCCAACCGACGGGCACGGCGTCGCCGCCGCGCTGCTCGAATCCGGGGTTGGCAATCCGATTCGCCGCCGCCGGCCCGGCCATCGCACAGAGGGCCGCCGCGCCCAACAGGACCACATGTTGACATGGCTTGTTCATGGTAGACCTTCCTCCACTTGAAATGAATGCCCACACGTCAGGGAACCACACACGGTAAGACTACAGATGTTGACATGGCTTGTTCATGGTAGATCTTCCTCCACTTGAAATGAATGCCCACACGTCAGGGAACCACACACGGTAAGACTACAGAAAGGTCGTGCGGGATGGCGCATTGTCCTGCCCACCGCACCGGCACGATCCAAAAACCGCCACTTGGCAAAACGGCCGATCATCCCACGCGCGAGCCAACGCTCGCTCCTCCACCGACCCGGCCTTGCCGCCGGACCGGTCTGTCACTCTTGTCCTCGCCGTCCCATGAACCGTCACGCCGCGCAGGGCGACGGATCACGCGTGTCCTCTACAGCTTCCACGCCTTGGCGAAGGCCCGGAAGCTGCGATCATAAGTCCTCTCGGCGTCCGCCGGGAAACAACAGCCCGGCAGCTCACGGTTCTTGAGATGGTATTGCAGACAGTCGCAGCACACGCCCTTGCGACTGCATCCCGGATAGGTGCAATTACAGAAGTCCAGGTTCCGTTCCTTCTTGCATTCCATCAGTCGCCTCTCCCGCTGCAAAGATGGTTTCCGTGTCCCGTGACGACTGGATTGTAACCTCGGCTCAGGCAAAATGCAATTCAATGATCTCCTTGTCGGTCACAACGTGGTCCCGGGGGATGTTTTGGCCATCGTGGGCCGTGGGACTGTTCCACGCACGGGCGCTCTTGAGCTTCTGGGCCAACTCACGGTGGATTTTGACCGCCAGGTCCATCACCGTTGCCCCCCGTGGCAGGGTGAACGGTTCCTTCATATCCGCCTCCTCGCCCGGCTTCTTGGCGTACACCCGCACAATGTCGAGCATCTCAAATATCCGCCGGGTCAGGTGCTCCAGGCCCTGGCCGGTCGTGGCGCTGACCTCAATGAACTCCAGGTTGCGATCGCACAGCTCGCGGAGCGTCTCGGTCGTTTGGGGTGGAGCCGCGTCGACCTTGGTGCAGATCACAAACGCCTTGTGACCCACGGGC
The DNA here is from genome assembly GCA_011055475.1 of Phycisphaerales bacterium. GTDB lineage: Bacteria > Planctomycetota > Phycisphaerae > Sedimentisphaerales > Anaerohalosphaeraceae > DSDH01. Next base: position 2,885 of record DSDH01000351.1, read on the forward strand.
TGGCCCGCCTCGTCTTGGGCTTCGGAAGATTCTTCCAGAATCAGCCGGTGTGCATCGAGATAGTCCAGGCACACCTGGAGCTGTTCGAGCACGTCGCCCGCCAGGTCCACGACGATCGCAATCAGGTCGCAGTGGCGGTAGGTGTTGACCTGCCCCGGCGCGGCGTAGTCGGCCGTGATCGGCGGCATGTCCACCATCTCGATCTGCACGTCTTCGTGACGGATCATGCCCGGCACGGGCTTGTCGCTGGAGAAGGGGTAATCGGCCACCTGTACCTTCGCATTGGACAGCGCCGCCAGCAGCGCGCTCTTGCCGCAGTTGGGCAGGCCGATCAGCGCGACCTGCCCGGCCCCGGTCTTGGGCACGTGAAAGACGTCCACGTGCTTGGCACCGCCCTTCTTGGCGCCCGATTCCAGCGTGGCCCGCAGCTTGCTCATCCGCCGCTTGATATCGGCGCGCATGTGCTCCGTGCCCTTGTGCTTGGGGATCGTGCGCAGCATTTCCTCCAGCGCCAGCAGCCGCTCGGAATCGGTGCCGGCGTTGCGATACCAATCTTCGGCCTTTTTGTATTCGGGCGTCAGGTTGGCCGGCATCGGCAAGCCTTTCCATGCTACGCGGCGCACAAAAACGGCACCCCGGTCCGCCTATCATACCGGGACGCCGTCGTGCGTCAATGCCGCAGGCTCAGCGGACGGTCAGGCGATAGAGCGAGATGCTCAGCGGCTCGCTGGTCAACGTCCGCGCCGCGTCGAGTCCCTGGGTGCGGATCTTGACCACGGGCGCCTGGCCGGGATCGTTGAAGAGCATCGGATCGTCCCCGGCGATGGTCCACGCCGTGCCCGGTCCCGCGAGGACCGCGCCCTCGACGTCCAACGTCAGGTCCACCGTGTCGGGCGTCGGGTTGACCACCGCCACCGTCAGGGCGGACTGGTCCGCCGTCCAGGCCGCCACCACGTCCAGCGGCGCCAGCTCGTGGGTCACCGCCACGGGCGCGACGCCAAACTCCTTGCGATAAAGCATCAGCGGCAGGGCGGTCGTCTCAAACGCCGCGCTCGTCTTGGTCGTTTTGATGCACCCGATCACGTTGACCGTCTGGGCGTAATTGGCCATCCAGTACAGGTCGCTATGGCGGATGTATTCGTGCAGGCCGGCGGCGATGCCCAGCGCATCCTTGAGGAAGTACCGCGTCCCCAGCTCGCCGAAGACGTGCGGGCCATACCAGTAGTTCCACTCGTCCAGGGCGATCCGAATGTCGCGGTGCTCCAGCCCGGAAATCTCCTTACGGTACCGCCGATGCGCCTCGGCGATCCGCCGCACGTTGTCGGGGATCTGTGCCACGTGTGCGGCGACGTCCGGGCGCTCCTGGCAGTAGAAATGCTCGCTGATGTGCGTCATGTGATCGGCGCAGTTCTTGAGCGTTTCCTCGCTCCATCGCCCAACGGCTCCGACCGCGACCAGCACGATGTCCCGGTCGGCTTTC
>DSDH01000034.1 GCA_011055475.1 Phycisphaerales bacterium
CGGCACGGCCCCTTCCGGTGTCTCTTCGTCCCCCTCCGGCCCGAACACATCATACTCCGGCCCATACTGCGCCAGGTAATACAGCGAATACGACCGCATGAACACCAGCGCCGGCAGCAGCAACACTGTCCCGATGTAGGGGATTCCCAGGAAACACCCGGCGATGCAGCACGTGCAGATGACCAGGGCCAGGATAATCAGGCCGATCAGCATGCTCAAGAGCCAGCGAAACAGCACGTAGAGCACCGTCCGCCCCACGTTCGCCCACAGCAGGCCCTTCAGCTCATACCACGCCTCCGTACACGTGCAGCCCCGCAGCATCATGATCGGGACCGCGAAATCGTGCAGGAACGTGAGGAACAGGCCGAGTACGAGAAAGACCGGCAACGCCAGCAAAAACGCCAGGCCCATGGGGACCAGAATGGCCGCGGGCGACGGCTCCTGCCCGCGACGGTACAGGCTGACAAACAGAAGCAGCCCCACACCGACCAGGACCAGGATAACCAGCGACTGGACGATAACCACACCCACTCGAACCAAGAACAGGCTGTTGCCCGCCCGGCGATAGTGTCGCCATGGTTCTGTCACCTGGGCCTTGTTCCGCGCGACGCAGTCCGCGAAGATGAAGTCCCCCCGGCTGTTCAGCCAGACCAGGACGGCCTTTATCACCAGGCCCAACAGCACGGCCCCGACGCCAATCACAATGATGAGCGGCAGGTACCTGTGTATCTCCTGCATGAACCCGTCAAAACCAGACCGCCCACCACCGCCCGACGGTCCGCCGCCGAAATTGAAGTTGAAGTTCGGGCCACTGAAGCCCCCCTGACCCAGTGTCGCCAGCCATGCCCCAAAGCCCAGAATGAACCACTTGCCCAGATCGAACGGATCGAAGAGCACCTTGTTGACGCGGTCCAGCGCCCGCCTGACCGGGTCCACCACGCTGATCCGCCTGGTTGTCGGCTGATCCATGAAAGCCTCCTTCATGGGCGGATCGGCGCGGCCCGCCGCGGTCGACCCACCGGTTCATATCACCCCCGCTCCATCCTGCCAGATCCCTCCACGACCCTGTCCCGAACCGCATTTCTCTACGGGATACAAGGGGTCCACCCGCGAGCACGTCCACGTCACGCCGGTCTTGTAGACGCCGATACGGACGATCCGTTACGAAAAAGAGCGGGCCCGGTCCTCAGTTCCCCGCCGCCGGCCCGACCGGCACAAAGGGCCGAATCGGCAGGCCCCGCGCCGCGAGGTACTCCTTCGTCTGCCGGATGCTGTACGTCCCATAATGGAAAATCGACGCAGCCAGCACCGCGTCGGCCTTGCCCTTTTCCAGCACCTCGGCCAGGCTCTCCAGCGTGCCGGCCCCGCCCGAGGCGATCACCGGGATGCTCACCGCCTCGGCCACCGCCCGCGTCAGCTCGATATCGTAGCCCGCCTGCGTGCCGTCGGCGTCCATGCTCGTCAGCAGGATCTCCCCCGCCCCGAGCCGCTCGGCCCGCTCGGCCCACCGTACCGCATCCATATCGGTTGGTTCCGAACCCGCCTTGACCGTCACGATCCAGCCGGCCCCATCCGTCCGCCGCCGGGCATCGATCGCCAGCACCACGCACTGGCTGCCGAACCGCTCGGCCGACTCGGCCAGCACATCCGGATTCTCCACGGCCGCCGTGTTGATGGAGCATTTATCGGCCCCGGCCCGCAGCAGCACGTCGATCTCGTCGGCCGTCCGAATCCCCCCGCCCACCGTGAACGGGATGAACACCTTGTGGGCCACCCGCTGGACCATATCCACAATCGTCCGCTTCGAACGGATCGTCGCCGTGATGTCCAAAAACACCAGCTCATCAGCCCCCTCGTCGCTGTACCGCTTGCCCAACTCCACGGGGTCGCCCGCCTCGCGAAGGTTCAGGAAGTTCACGCCCTTCACCACGCGATTGTCCTTCACATCCAGACACGGAATAATCCGTTTGGTCAACATCCCACGACTCCACGCTTCCGCTGCGTTTCAAAATGAGGTGCCCTCGATCCTGCGGACCCCTTCATACCACATGGGCCGGCCTTTTTCCAGATGGTCTGTCGCCGACGAAACCCCGTTCATCGGCTCACGTCCCGCACGCCAGGTAGCGGAACCAGTAACACAACGTGGCCAGACCGCCCATCAGCGCCTGTTCGTGCCGACGGCTGGGGGTATGAAGCCGACCGGCCTGGAAGTCATCCACGTACCGATCGCACCAGGCCACGTCAAGGAGTTCTTGCACCCCGGGCGTTGAATGAATCACCTCACGGATGTCCGCCATGAGCCGGCTATCGCTGCGCAGGAGGTCATATTCGAAGCACGGCGCTGCATTGCTTTTCCGAAAAGCCGCCCGGAGGTGCTGCACGGGCCGCGTGGGCAGCAGGTTCTCGATGGTCCCGCAGACCCGCTTGCGCAGTGAGGGTTGGAACGTCTGCAGCACGCCCGACAGCCTTTCGCCGGTGTTGGCGTACTCGACCTCCCGCAGTGCCGGCAGACAATGCCAGATCATGTACTTGTAGTAGTTCTTGCGGAACAGCCACGCGGCGGGCAATTCCAACATCCGGTCCACGTAGTCATACCCCAGGTGCGGACTGGCCTCGGTCACATCCGGGTGATTGTGAATCGGCGAGGTGAACGTAAACGCGGGCTGGCGAAACGCCATGGCCCAGGCCGTCGTGCGATGGGCCGCCGTCGGGCCACCCAGCGTGGCAAAAGCATCGTGCATGGCCTCATCAAGCTGCGGGTAGTACTCCGTCACAACCTCATGACGGAATACGGCACGCAACACCCTGGCCGAGTGCTCTCGTCGACACATGATGAATTTCTCGACCTGCGTGCGTGCCATTCTCGGGTCGATGTCATGAATGGACCCGAGGATAAACGCCCCGGCCAGGCTGTCGCCGGGCCCACCGCCCATCTTGAAGCCGGCGCCGGCCTTCATCTCCTTGAGAGCCTGAAACGACTTGGCTGGATGATGAATCTGATTCAAGCCCGCCGTCAGCCGAATCAGGGTCTCGCCGATGGTGGAGACCTCGCTGGGTGGAACCTGTCGGATATGGTGCTCCCGCCCCAAAATCCGCGCCACCTGCTTGGCCACGCGTACATCCGGTGTCTCGGCGCCCTCGACCGAGCTGATCATCGTGAACAGATGCATGCCCGCATCCGCGGGCGTCGCCCCGGCCACCAGTCGGCTGTCCAGGCCGCCGCTGAGGCTCACGAATCCTCCCCGAACCAGGCGCGATCGCATCGCCGCGCTGCGACACATCGCCTCAAACGTGCGCTCCGCGTGCTCAGTCGGGTCCAGGTCCGGCCGCGGCTCGTGAACCAGCCGCCAATACCGCCTCTCGGAAACCCGCCCCTTGTCCACCACCAAGTGACTGGCGGGCCTCATCTTCCACACCCCCTGCACATTGGTCCGGGTGCCGATGGTGTGGCCGTAGGTGCAGATTTCCAGCTAGGCGAGGGGGTCGGGCGCGGGCCGGTGGCCGGTCATGTGCAGCAGAAAGGCCAGATTCGACGAGAATGCAACGCCCTCGGCCGCTTCCAACACGTACAGGGGCCGGACGGCGAAGCGGTCATTGATGATGCGGACCTGACCCGTGCGGTGATCAAGCACGAAGCTCACGAATTCGCCCTCGCTGCGCCCGACCTGGCCGGCCAGGGCCTCAAACGCGGATGCGCCCCGCTCCAGGCCGGCCGTCTGCCCCGATGGGCCATAGTCCACGTCGTGAAACCCCAGCGTCACCAGCGCCACGTCCGTCCCGTCCCGATGGCGGATCTGTGGGGGAGCATCTTCCTTGAACTTGGCCATCACGCAACTGCCCGGCGACCGCCAAAGAAGATGGCTGTATGAGCCCGGATCATCACCCGGCAGTACGTGGAACGTCTCCAGCCTCCGCCGAAACCCCTCAATGTCCACGGCATCGCCGCGCGAGCAGTACCCCGCGATCATCCCCACGGATCACACCTCCAAAGGCCACCGGAACCCTGCACCACCGCCGGTCACACAGACATGGGCGTGGCAATTGCCGCATTTAAGTATCCCCGTCCGCCCGTTCCGATGCAACCCCCCTGTATCGTGAAAAAGTCGGCCCCGCCACCTGTGCTTCTGCCATCATTCCCGTGCGGGAAGACCCATTGATCGCGCGTCATTCCTGTGCCTCGCTCCGCCCCAGAAAGGGGTGGCATGCCCACGCTTGCGTGGGCATGTGATACACGCTGACTTGTTCACGCTTTAACGGCACCGGATGGACCCAACCAGTACCTGCCGGCAACAGCGATCCTTGCGAAAAGGGTGGCATGCCCACGCTTGCGTGGGCATGTGATACAC
>DSDH01000684.1 GCA_011055475.1 Phycisphaerales bacterium
TGGCGGCCGTGCTGTTGCTGATGGCATTTAACCTGGTTGTCCTGGGCATCCTGGCGGATTTGATCGGCACCAACCGCGAATTGATTCAAGAGGCCCTGTACACGGCGCGCAAGAGTGCGCGCCGGCTTCACGAGCCGGGGAAGGGGTCATGACGCCTCGCGGGGGCCGAGGCCGGCCGAGTCCCGCGCGCCCTGCGTGTCCGCCCCGTGGGGTGGGGATGTTGCTGCCATGAGTCGATCGCGTAAACGCTTTCGAACACCGGATACACGACCCGGCGACAGGATGGTCGACAGGGTTCCGGTGACCGGCTCGGCCGGGGTCGCGACGGGCGTCGGGTTGGAAGATCTCGGCGGACGACGGCTTTGGGTCATCGTGGGAATCCTGGTGTTATTCGGCTTGGTCAAGGCCGTGGCCTACTGGGGGGCCTATGCCGTGCCGAACCCGGACTTTCCGGGTTTCGTCCGCGTGGGCGAGGCCTTGTGGAGCGGTGAGCTCCCGCCCAGCTTCAAGCGGGGTCCCGTGCTGGGGCTGATGATCGTCGGCCTGAGCCGATTGATGGGCGACGACGTGATGCGGGCCGGCTGGCTGTGGAACGCGGCCCTGAGCGTGGCCAATGTGGTGCTCGTCTTTGCCGTGGCGCGGCGGTTGGTGCCGCGGGCCGCGCCGTTTGTGGCGATCCTGACCATGGCCAACCCGATGGTGATTCACCTGCAAGTCAATCCCATCGCCGAAACGACCATGATCTTCTTCATGCTGGTGACCGTCGCGCTGATCTTTCGCGGTTCGCGCTGGGCCTACGTCGCGGCGTCCATCGCCACAATGGTGCGCTACGAATGCGCGGCGCTGATCGTACTGGTGTTCCTGGCCGACGGCCTGCGGCATCGAACGCCGCGACGCTGGGCGCAGGCGTTCGGCTGTGCGGCCGCGGCCTCGATCCCGTTTCTGATCTGGATGGGCTGCACGTACTACTACTGGCAACCGGGCGAGAGCCATTACATTCGCAACTACGGGCGCGGGGTGGCGCTCGGCGAGTTCCTCAAGTATTGCTGGCAGGTCTCGTTCGAGCCCCTTTTGAACTGGCCCGGCGCGGCGCGCCAGGAGCTGGCGCAATTGCTCCCGTTGGAACAGGCCCAGGCCATGGGGCTGCTGTTTGCTTCGGAGGCCGAGATGCAGGCGCTCGACCAAGTCGTCGTCGTCGTGAGCTGGTTGACGGTCGCGGCAGCGGTGACGGGGGCGGTGCTGGGGATCATGGTGACGATTGTGCGGCGGCATGGCCCGGCCCTGGTGCTTTGGGCATTTGTGCTGTTCTACGTCATCGTCCACGGTCTGCGGGCCGAGACGGTGCCGCGATACGTCGTTCCGATCTCGTGGATCCTGATCCTGCTGAGCGTTTTCGGCCATGCTTGGGGATGGCGGCGGCTTCGGGACCGGCTGGGCGGTCTGTCGTCGGTCGAGCCGGTGCTCCAGGCCGTTCTGGTGGTCGGGGTGGCGGTTTGGCTGGTGGCCTTGCTGGGGTACGTCGTGCGCTATCCGTCCCCGCGCATGGTCCTTGGCGGGCCGTGGGTGCTGGTGGCCGGTCTGGCGGCCGTCGTCGCGGTAGGGGTGTTGTATCTGACCGCAGGGCGATTCCGCGGCATCTGGCGCGTGGGCGCGACTGTGGCGGTGGTCGGCGTGTTGTTTGCCTCGTACCATGCCCAAGCGGTGCGCCTGGTGGGCAACAACAGCTACTATGTGGAATACAAGATCCTGATGGATTGGTTCGGGGAGCATACCCAGCCGGGCGAGAAACTGGCTAGTCGATGGGCCACGACGCTCGAGTTCATTGTGCCGACGCGGCGAGAGGATCTCGTGGGGACTCAGAGCCTGGCCGCGCCGTCCCTGGCGGAATTCATCGATCATTGCCGCCAACAGGGCGTGCGCTACGTGACCTGGAGCACGCGGGGCAGCGCCGCGACGCGACAAGGCTTAGAGAACATCGCGCCGATTCTGGCCCAGCCGCAGTCCATTGGACCACTGCAGTTCATAGATCGCATCGTCATCACGCCGGATCGGTGGATCAACGTGTTTAAGGTGATTCCCGCGCCGGTCTCGAGGCCGCGGCCGGGCCGGAGGCCTATACCATGAGCCGTTCACGCCGCAAACGCCGTTTGCCCCCCACACCCGGCTTCGCGGGGCCGGCTACGTCCCGGGCGCCCGGAGATCGCGCCAGACGTGGCGTGGAGGTTCTGATCGTGCTCATGCTCTTCGCGTTCGGACTCTGGCTGAGCGTGTTATATTTTGGCCAGCGGCCCGTGCCCAACTCGGATTTTCCCTCGTTCGTCTCCACGGCCGAGCCGTTGCTGCACGGGCGGTTGCCGGCCAACTACAAACGGCTGCCGGGCCTGGGCCTGATGGTGCTGGCCCTGTCGGTGTTGATGCCGGAGCCGTCGCCGGCGCTGACCGCCGGCTGGTTTCTGAACGCGATGCTGTTCCCATTCTGTCTGGTCTTGTTGTATCTTCTGGCGCGGCGTTGGCTGGGCGCCTGGGCGGTGATGGCGCCGCTGATCTGTGCGATCAATCCCTGGACGCTGGGGTTGCTCATTCAACCGATCGCCGAGATTCCGCTGTGGTTCTTCGTGTTGTTAAGCGGCTGGCTCTTGGCCCGCCGCAGCCGATGGGTCTACGCGGCCGCCGGCGCGGCGTCGCTCATCCGCTACGAGGGCGTGGTGCTGATTGTGGCCGCACTGGCGCTGGATGTGTGGGAACGGCGCGACCTTCGCAGCCGGATTCATGCGGTCCTGCTGGCGGGTGTGGCGGCCCTGCCCATGGTGGCATGGTTACTGCTGGGCCTGGCCCAAAGTCGTGCGGCCGCCGCCGGAGGGGCGGAGGGTGGCGCCGCCGGTGCGGCCGGGGGGTACTGGCATCTGTTCTTCCGGGGGCAGTCGTTCGTTCCGGTGCTTCACACGCTATGGAAGACCACGTATCAGGTCGTATTCACCACAGACATCTCGCAATCGGGCGGGCCTGTTGTCCTGACGGCGGGATTGGCCGCAACCGGATTCATCGCCGCCGTCGTGCGCCTCGTCAAGGATCGCGATAAGCCGCTGATGGGCATCCTGTTCTTCTTCGTCGCCTACTGGCTCGCGATCTCGCTGAAGGTCGGCACACGCGATCGCTATATCTGGCCGCTCGTGTGGTTGTTCTGGATGCTGAGTCTGTATGGCTGGCGTCACCTGGGCGCATGGATATGGCGCCGCATGAATCCCCCCGCAGGGTTCGCCTCGGCGCTGAGTGGGGCCGTCGCGGCGGCCCTGGCCATCTGGTTGGCGCTTCTGGTGCCGGGCCTGGGTCGGTTGCCGATGTATGATTCGGGCACGCCGCTGGTGCCGTTCGTCGTGGTCTTGGCCGCGCTGTTGGTGGCCGGCGGAAGAACCCTCCTGCATGGCTGGCGCTGGGTCGCGCCCGACGTGGCTTTGGTGATGCTGCTCGGCGTCATGGCCGCCCACAATCAGCACACGCTTGCCAAGATGCTGGGCGACGGGCAGAAGGACATCGAATTCAAGATGCTGGCCGACTGGTACCGCGCAAACGCCCAACCGGGCGAAACGATGGTCACGACGCTGCCGCACATGGTCGCCCTGTGGCTGCCCTCGGAGGCGTCACTGATCTCCACCGACCGCATCGGCGGCGAGGACCTGGATGGCTTCCTGGCCGATTGCCGCCGCAAAAACGTCACCTATATCGCCTGGGATTCACGGCTGGGTCTGGCGCGGACCAACTCCTACTACAAGCGCTATGGCCTGGACCGAATCGCCCGGTTGATAGATCCCCAGCAACTGGGGCCCTACGCCGCGCAACTCGAGTTCATTGATCGCGTGGTGCACCACCGGCTGCGGTTCATCAACATCTATCGCCTGCGGTCGGGACGCGATGTGCCTTGAGCCCCGGACCGCAGCGTCCCGCCAGCGTTCAGGCCACGGCTACGACCTCTTTGACCCCGGGCACCTTCTCGCGCAGCACCCGTTCGACGCCCATCTTCAGCGTCATCGCCGCACCGGGACAGCCCCGGCAGGCGCCCTGCAGGCGCACGCGGACGGTATGATCCTCATCGATGCCCACCAGCTCAATGTCGCCGCCATCGTTCTGAAGCATCGGGCGGATCGAGTCGATCACCTCAGCCACCTTCTGGTCAAACGTCGCCTCGCCCTGCCCGCATCCACAGCTATCGCACATGGTTATCTCCCGATTGAAGTCTTCACGGGTGCCATTATACGGCCGCCCGGAGCCCGAACAAGACCCTTTTCCTAGCGGCCCGGTTCGGCTAGGCTGGGCGCCCGATGACAAAGCGAA
>DSDH01000394.1 GCA_011055475.1 Phycisphaerales bacterium
CAGACCATCGAACACGTTGTGGAACGCGCCCCGATCATCATGGTTGCCCATGGCGTAGAAGGCCGGGACCGCCTCGCCCAGGCCGGCCGTGAGCGCCTTGAGCTGTTCGTAATCCCCTTGCAGCCCTTCCAGCCGCGCCAAGTCGCCCGCGAAGACCGCGCCGACCGGCTTGCACCGCGCGATCTGGGAGACGGCTTTTCGCAGGTTCGCGTGTGGGCCGAAATGAGGGTGCCCCGCGGGTGGCGCCGCCTCATCCGTAGGGATGTGCGTATCGGCGAGAATCGCCCACGTCGCGCCGCCCGTCGTCTCGTCGCCGAGGGTGTAATAATCGACGCCGAGGACCAGGCCCGCCGTGCCAAGACTTACTTGCAGGAATCGCCGTCGGTTCATCTCTTCGTGTCCTTTCCTGTCCAGGTGGCGGCTATTTGTATTGCGGCAGCATGTCCGCCAGCTCGGGTCGGATCGCGCCCGGGATGTAATGCCGGATAAACCAGCCCAAGTCACGTCCCTCATCCGGACCATAAGACCGGTGGCGCCCATCTCCCCACTTGATCTGGTTCTCAAAGAGATAGAGTGTCGTTGCATCGACCCACTGACGCCTTTCGGCGTGTCCGTCCGCGTAGCCCATCATGCTTCCCGCCTCGTGCAGGCAGGACAAGGGATCGCCCTTCCAATACGTGGCATCGTCCAGGTAGATATTCCACGTATTGACGTTAAAGCCTTGCCCATCCTGTTCCTCGAGGAACGTAAACTTCTTGCCCGGCGTGTGAAACTCATCCATCCGGGTGACCAGCGCGTAATACTCCCCCGTGTGCCATCCGTCTCCGATTCCATAGCCGTTGATCACGCATCCCAGCGAGTAGGTGCGATAGCCGCCGATCTCGTCGGGCGCAGGAAACGTCTTCGGCGGACTCAGATGCCGCGTGTCCTGCGGGCAATGGTACGGCCGGTGGTCCTCCACGTATGGCCACAACCCTCCCTGCTGCAAGCCACGAACCTTGTCCGCCAGGCAGATGTTGCGAAAGTTGTGATTCTCGTCCTGCGGGAACGCTACGAAATTCTTGACCGGAACCCGGCCAGCCGAGAAACTCCATGCCGGTCGCCGCTGCATCTGCCACGCGTTCCATCTGGATGTGCCGCTGCCAACGAGGTTGCCGTCATTGTCCGCCGCGTAGTTGAAGAACGCCCGTCCCAGACCGCACAGATTCGCCATGCACACGGCGGTTTTGCCTTGGCCCCGCGCGTGCGACAGCGCCGGAATGGACATCGCCAGCACGGCCGCCATGACAAGGACCACCGCCAACAGCTCCGCCCGCCCGACGGCCCCCCGACCGCAAACCCTTCGCATCCGCATCATAATCCTCCTATCGGCGACCCGTTGCATCCCCTCCCTGCAAATATCACAGCCGCCCCATCCCGAACGGCCCTGCGGCCTCTATTATAATCGAAAGGACCCGCCCGGAGTCAAGGGCATTCCGGTCCACGCATATCTTTATGTGTGGCGGCGGGTTTGTGAACCTATCGCAGTTCGGGCGGAATCCGGCCGGGGATGTAGTGCATCTTGGCCCAGAGCCAGTCCCGAAGCTCATTGGGGGGCACGGCCTCTCCCTTGACCTCCTGCGAATCGGAGATGCCGTCGATCATGCGCTTGGCCAGAGCCAGCGTGCTTTTCTCCACCCACTGGTGCTTTTCGGCGTGGCCGTCGGCAAAGCCGAACGTGCTCCGGTCATTGTGCCAGACCGCAAACGGATCGACCCAGTAGGGGTTTCTCAGGTCCATGTTCCAGGTGCGGTGATTCCAGCCATAGCCGTCCATCTCTTCGAGCCAGACGAACTTGTCCGATGGATTGACGAACTCATTGCGTTTGGTGACCCGGACCAGGGACTCGTCGCCGCTGGGGCGCATCGACACCACGGCGCCCAGGGAATAGCTGCGATAGCCGCCGATCCCACCCCCGGGGCCCTGCGCCGGGAAGATATAGCGCTTGTCCGAGGGACAGTGGTACACCTTGTGGCTCTCCATGTACGGCCACATCGCGCCCACGCGATAGCTTCGGACCTTGTCTTCCAGCGTGGCGTTGGACGGGTTGCCGTTGACGTCCTGCGGTTGCGACGTGAAGTTGTGAACACGGCGGCTCGTGCCGGGGTACTGCGTCCAGCCCGTGCGGATATCGGCGCCCGACTGTCCCACGTCGGTCGTGTCGCCGTCCATGATCCACATGTCGTTGTTTTCGGCGTACAGATACCATCCGTAGGCCAGGCCCTTGACGTTGCTCAGGCAGACGATCGCGCTGGCCTGCTTCTTGGCCACGTCCAGGGCGGGAATCAGAACCGCCAGGAGCATCCCGATGATCGCGATGACCACCAGCAACTCGATCAGCGTGAAGCCGCGCCGCATGTAAACCTCCCGCGTTCTCATGGTGGTCCTCCGCACTGACCGGATCCCCACGCCTAGAAGCTCGGCATCATAGCCCGCAGTTCGGGACGGATCTCGCCGGGCAGATAGTGCTGTATGAACCAGCGGATGTCCTCGCCCTCGCCGGGTTTGTAGCGCACGCTGTGGGGCCATTTGACTTGATTCTCAAACAGGTAGACCGTGGTTTCATCGACCCAATGGCGCTTCTCGGCATGACCGTCGGCATAACCCATCGTGCTCCGCTCATTGTGCGTGCAGGCCAGGGGGTCGCCTTTCCACGTGCTGAAGTCGTCCAGGTAGATGTTCCACGTGTTGATGTTGTAGCCCTGCCCGTCCTGCTCCTCGACAAAGACGATCTTCTGCCCTGGCGTACGAAACTCTCCCATCTTCGTGATCAGCGCGTAGTACTCACCCGTCGCCCATCCGTCTCCGATTCCGTATCCATTCACCACGCACCCGATTGAATAGGTGCGATAGCCGCCTATCTCGTTGGGCGGCGGGGGGTTAAGGCCAGCGGGGGGGCTCAGGTGCCTCTTGTCCGAGGGACAATGATACAGCTTGTGGTTTTCCGTGTAGGGCCACAATCCGCCCTGTTGGAATCCACGGATTTTGTCCTCAAGTCTGATGTTTCGGAAGTTGTGATTCTCATCCTGTGGGAACGCCACGAAGTTCTTGACCGGCACGCGCGGCGCACTGGCGTCCCAGGCCGGTCGCCTCTGGTTCTGCCAAGCGTTCCACTGTGCCGTACCGCTACCCACAAGATCACCGCTGTTATCCTCGCTATACAGCACGAACGCCTTGGACATCCCATTCAGATTCGCCAAGCAGATCACCGCCGTGGCCTGGACCTTGGCGTACTGCAGGGCGGGGATCAAGACCGCCAGCAACATGCCGATGATCGCGATAACCACCAGCAGTTCAATCAGCGTGAACGCACTTACACCCCGAAGTTTACGCTCTCTCATGACAATATCCCCAATTCAGGCGACCCAGTATACAGCCGTTACACTACCATCCACTCTCATTATAGGTCGTATGGACATGCGGATCAAGTATACGCGACCGTCGTTTTTTTGCAGAAAAGCCATTCCGGCCCCGTCGTGCGACGCTTTTCCCGCTGGCGGCCATGCTTGTTCTCAGCGAAAAGCACGGCTTGAGGCGGCCGGTTCGGGTCGAATGAGGCCCGCGTCGGATGGCCGGGCGGCGGCCAAACGTCCTTGGCTTCGCCGGGGGCCTCCCGGTACAATAGAATGCACGGTTTTTGATGCGGTGATGAGATGTCCGTGAAAGGAAGGATTCATGAGAAACCGCCCGCTTGCCTGTTTCAGTCCGATCCCGAACGCTCGCCCTGCCGCCACAGGCGGGGGGCCTGTCGTCCTGATCGCCCTGCTTTTGGTCTGGGGGGGTGTCGGGGCGTGTCTGGCGGCCGAGCCATGCAGCATCCGGCCCGTGGACCTGCGATGTGAATCGCTCGTGAACCCCCTGGGTGTTGATTCGGCCCGGCCCCGGTTGGGCTGGCGGCTGGAGGCGGTCGATCCCGACCAGCGGGGCCAACGCCAGACGGCCTACCACATCGTCGTCACCGACGCGACCGAGCCGTCGCGGACGGTGTGGGACTCGGGGTGGGTCGAGTCCAGCCAATGTCAGAACGTACCTTACGGCGGGCCGCCGCTGCAATCCGAGCAGGCCTGCATGTGGACGGTTCGGGTGCGGGATGAGAAGGGCGCCGAATCGCAGCCCAGCACTGCGGGCCGCTGGATGATGGGCCTGCTCGATGCGGGCGACTGGAAGGCCCGGTGGATCGGTGGAGACAAGACCTTCGAGCGCAAGCAGGGCTGGCCGCCGCCGGACAACGAGGTGCCCGATCCCTGG
>DSDH01000505.1 GCA_011055475.1 Phycisphaerales bacterium
ATTAAGTACTCCGCCATGACCGTACCTCAGTTCCAGCAGTGCAAAGAAGCGGCCGGCGATCGGTACCAGGTCTTCTTCGGCTGTGACGAGATGCTGACCAGCGGTCTGGCCGCGGGGGCGGACGCGGCCATCGGCAGCACCTATAATCTGGCGCCGCGCCTCTATCGTGAGATCATGGACGCCTTCGGCTGCGGCGACGTCCGGACGGCCCGCACCCTGCAATCGCTGGCCGTTCGCATGATCGGCGTGTGCTATCGTTACCGCGGTCTGCCGGCGATCAAGGCCATGATGAAATGGGTAGGGTTCGATTGCGGCCCCGTCCGTTTGCCCTTGGAGAGCCTGGCCGCGGACGAATACCATGGCTTCACCGCCCAGATCGAGGCGTTGGGCCTGCGCGACTGGGTCTGACTTCTCCTTGGCGGGGTCAGAGAGAAAGGTGAGTCTTCAAGGAATGGCCGCAGAGGGACACATCTGGATAGGCACTTCCGGCTGGCACTATGCACACTGGCGAGGGGTCTTTTATCCGGATAGCCTGCCGGCCAATCAGTGGTTGCGCTATTACATCGACCACTTCGGCACCGTGGAGATCAACAACTCCTTCTACCAGTTGCCGGACGGGGCCACCTTCGAGCAGTGGCGCAATACGGTTCCGAAGGGTTTCGTTTTCGCGGTCAAGGCCAGCCGCTACCTGACTCACATGAAGAAGCTCAAGGACCCGCACGAGCCCGTGGCGCGTTTTCTCGAACGCGTGAACCTGCTGAAGGATCGGACCGGGCCGCTGCTCTTTCAGTTGCCGCCCCGATGGCGGGCGGATGTCGCGCGGCTGAGGGCGTTTCTGGAGGCCGTGCCGGCCAAACACCGCTGCGCCTTCGAGTTTCGCGACCCCACCTGGTTTCGTCCGGAGGTCTACGAGGCACTCGCCGAGCATAATGCGGCGTTTTGCATCTATGACCTGGCGGGGCAGACCGCGCCGAGGGAGGTCACGGCGGATTTCGTCTATGTACGGCTGCACGGCCCCGGCGGGGCCTACGAAGGATCGTACACGCCGCAGCACCTGGCCGGCTGGGCCGGGGCGTTCTCCACCTGGCGACGTCAAGGCAGGGATGTGTACTGTTACTTCGACAACGATCAGCACGGCTATGCGGTCGCCAATGCGACGCGGCTGCAGGACATGATGAGGTAGGGGGCCTGTATGCCGATTCCGAACCACGACGTTGCCGCCATCTTCAGCAAGGTGGCCGACCTGTTGGAGATCAAAGGCGAAAACCCCTTCCGCGTGCGGGCCTATCGCGAGGCGGCCAGGACCGTGTCGGGCCTGTCCCAAAGCGTGGCGGACCTGCTCAAGGAAGGCCGGGATTTGACCGAGCTGCCCGGCATCGGCAAGGACCTGGCCGGTAAGATCGAAGAGATTGTTACAACCGGCAGGCTGACGTTGCTGGAGGATCTGACCCAGCAGATTCCGGGCGAGCTGACCGAGTTGATGAAGGTGGCGGGGCTGGGGGCCAAACGCGTGGCCCGCATGTACCAAGAGCTGAACATTCGCAGCCTGGATGACCTGAGACAGGCCGCCGAGCAAGGCCGGTTGGCCGAGCTGGAGGGATTCGGAGACAAGACCCAGACCAAGATTCTGGAAGAGGTCAAACGGCTCCGGCGCGACCAGACGCATCGGACCCTTCTGGCCATCGCCGCTCAATACGCCCAGCCTCTGATGGACCATCTGGGCAAGGCCAAGGGTGTGAAGGACCTGATCATCGCCGGCAGCTATCGCCGCCGCCGCGAGACCGTGCACGACCTGGATATCCTGGCGACCTGCAAACGCGGCTCCACGGTCATGGACCACTTCGTGAAGTACGATGAGGTAAAGGAGGTTGTCTCGCACGGCAAGACCCGCTCGACAGTCCTTTTGCGGTCCGGCTTTCAGGTCGATCTTCGCGTAGTGCCCCAGGTTAGCTACGGCGCCGCCCTGGTCTACTTCACCGGCTCCAAGCCGCACAATATCGCCATCCGAAAGAGGGCCGTCCGGAAGAAGCTCAAGATCAATGAATACGGGGTGTTTCGCGGCAATGGCCGCATCGCCGGTCGAACGGAAGAGGAGGTGTATGACACCCTCGGACTGCCCTGGATCCCGCCGGATCTCCGGGAGAACCGTGGCGAGGTGGAAGCGGCCGAGCAAGGCACGCTGCCCACGCTCGTGGAGCTCGGTGACATTCAGGGCGACTTGCACGTCCATACCAACTACACGGATGGCCGCCACACCATCGAGCAAATGGCCCGGGCCGCCCAGAAACGCGGATACAAATACCTTGCCATCGCGGACCATTCCCAGCGTATCACCGTGGCCCACGGCCTGATGCCCAAGGCCCTGCGCGAGCAGATCGAGCAGATCGACCGGTTGAACGACAGGCTCAAGGGATTTGTCGTCCTCAAGGCGATTGAGGTGGACATCCTGGCCGATGGGCGGCTGGACCTGCCCGACGAGGTGCTCAAGGAGCTGGACCTTCGGGTGTGCTCGATTCACTCGAAGTTTAACCTCTCCCGGACCGAGCAGACCGAACGCGTCCTGCGGGCCATGGACAACCCCTACTTCAACATCCTGGCCCATCCGACCGGACGGCTGATCGGCGAGCGGGATGCCTATGACCTGGACATGGAGCGGATCATGGAGCACGCCGCAGCCAACGGATGCTATCTGGAGCTCAACGCGCATCCAGAGCGTCTGGACCTCGACGACAACCACTGCCGGATGGCCAAGAACAAAGGGCTTAAGGTCGTGGTCTCCACCGACGCCCATCGGATGGACGATCTGGCGTATATGGTCTATGGCGTCGGCCAGGCGCGACGCGGCTGGCTGGAGGCCGACGACGTGCTCAACAGTCGAAACCTGAAGGACCTCCGGACGCTGCTCCGGCGATAAGATGCTTGCTTGTCAGGGCACCGACGGCGGCCCTCCCCCGGATGCGGATCATTGGAGCCGGCGGGAATCGAACCCGCATCCCCGCGATGCGACCGCGGTGTACTCCCATTATACGACGGCCCCGCTGTGCTGACCTGCATTATACCGACCCCCGAGAAGCAATCAACCCCTTTGCTCACAAAGCGCCGGCAAAGTGGCCGACGGCTCAGGCGGCACGGCCGAGCGGGCACGGCACCCGAATGACGGAAATGCGCCTTCAGCTCCCAAAGTTCCCGGTGATTGATCCACGGCCGGCCCCCGGACCCTGATAGTGGGGCTGGGCAAGGGCCGTCTATCGGACCGAGTGAGGGCGATGTGCTACGGTGAACAATGGGGCTAAAGCCACCCCTCCGCCGGGCCGAAAGATAGACAAGTACAGACGCAAATTCCACGGCCCGGCAGGGGACTGTGTGTGGATAACCAGCGGCGTAAACGCATCCGACAACTGGTTCGCCGGCTCAACCAGACACGGCGCCGGCAGGCTTTGCAGATAGACATTCTCTGTCGGGACATGGTCGCCGCCCATCGTGAGTTTGCCGATCGCATCAATGAGCTGGTGTTTACGGTGGAGTTCTACGAATCCCTGCTGGCCCAGACCGACCGCGGTGGGCTTCTCGATGTCGCCGCCCAGGCCATCGCGCGGCGGGTGCCGGGGGCTCGGCTGGTGATTTTTCTCCTCGCCGGCGACGCGTTCGAACTGCATTGCTTGGACGATCAGAGCCCCATTCAGCCACAACCCGACGGTCTGGAGCAGTTTTTCACCCCAGAAGCCGTACGGCGGATCAGCCGAGCCAACTGGATTTGCTCGGTCGAGGACATGATCGACATGGGGCTCAATGCCCCCGGTCAGGTACTTTCGCGTGTCAGCGCCGCCGCCGTGCCACTCGGTCGGTACAGCCCGGGACTGGGATTCTTGCTGCTCTATCGTGCGGCCGAAACGCCGCTGCGACCGGTTGAGTTGCAGACCCTGGCCCATATCTGCCCCGGCCTGAGCCGCGCCCTGGCCGCCTGCCGACGGCACCCCCCCACGACACAGCCCGCTTCCTGAGCAACAGAGCGTCTCTGGTTTCATGGGGCGTTCCACCCGTGGCCCTGTCCGGGCGGTCACCCGCCCGGGGTGGGGTCGGCGGCGATCCAGTTGGCCGGGTCGTTGCCGTAGAAGTCCGCCGGCGTCGGGCCGTCCGGGTGCCGATGCTGCAAGCTTGCCCCCGTGCCGTCGGCCGCGTTCGGCCAGGTCGCCGCTTCGTTGTACTCCACCGAGTCCACGCGGATCCAGTACCGCTCCCGGCCCCATTCCTGGTCCCCGGGATATGAGAGCGTCAC